>JAGPDJ010000055.1 GCA_018057635.1 Ferruginibacter sp.
TGGCCCCCAACCCCGGTGCAGTGGCAACTGCAACGATTGTATCATCCCAACCCGATAATTTGTTTATCATGTTGCAAATATACTTGCTCCGCTGATTGAATTTGCCGGGAAGAAGGAAAGGCGTTTTATATTGGTATAGTTAATTGTTGCCGGGAAGGCGGGAAGGCGTCTTTTATAATGTATAATAATTTTTGCCGGGAAAACTGGATGGCGCTATTATTTTTTATTTTGTGAGAATTTATTACCGCAGAGGCGCAAAGGCGCTAAAAAATAAAAACAGCTTCCCGTCTTCCCGACTTCCCGGCAAAAAACTTTCCGGCAAAAAAATAAAAAAACTCCCGGTAAAACCGGGAGCCTGTTATTTATATAAGTTTTTATTAATTTTCTGCAACCACAAAAGTAATTGGCTGGCGGCGGTACGCATTTACGTTTCGGCCATTCTGCAAAGCTGGCGTCCATTTTGGGCCCTTTTTAATGATCTTCACTGCTTCTGCTTCCATACCATACCCATGCTTGGTTTCTGCAACTACATCGCTGATGCTGCCATCCCTGCTAACAATGAAACGTACAATTACTGAATAAGTTCCTTCCGGAGCTCCATTGTCAATGGGCGTATTTGCATCCAGATTATTTTGCAGGTACCTTCTCCAGGCAGCTTCCCCACCGGGAAAAGATGCTTCTACTTCTACCTTATTGAAAACCTTATTTTCATCATCATCCTTTTTGGGTACTTCCACAACCTGCGTTCCCTTGTCTTCAACAGGTGCCTGTACAATCTGAACTTTATTTTCGCTTTCCACAGTTTTAGTGCTGATCACCTGGTCTTCTTTGATCTCTTCAATCTTCTCATCAGGTTTTACCTCTTCATCTTTTACAATTTTAGGAGGTGTAAATTTTACCTGGTTCACTTCAGGTGGTGGCGGCGGTGTAGGTGGTGGTGGCGGCGGCGGTGGTGGTGGCGGTTCATCTTTCTTGATCTCTGCCATTTGTGTATCAATAACATCAATATTTTCTTTTTTTGAATTCTTATTGATCACATTCGCAGCAAGGGTGCCCAGAAATATCAATAACAACACCGAGCCAGTTATGATAAGGGCTTTAGTAAGTGTTTTATTGTAATTTTTCCTTAATTGATACGCTCCGTAGGATTTATTTTTGCCATCAAAAATAATATCGAGTATATCTGCATTTAATATCTTGTTAGCTTCCATTTTACAATTTTGTTTGTTAGATTCAAAATTGAACCATTTCCATAATTATTTGATTCCGTTTGCTTCCTCGGTTTTCTGAATCAACATTCTTTCTGTAGGAGTGATATCAACTTCTGCATAGTGCCCGGGAGGCACAGCAGAAATACTCATTTCATCAAGAATGTCAATTGAGTTGGCAAATGTAGAAGTAGAATCAGATTTGATGATGTACATCAGGTCATCAATGGGTGTTGCCTTTTTCTTATCAAGAATCAGTTTGCGAATTTCTTTAAAACTGGTGCTTTTAAATTCTTCGCTGATCTTATCTGCTTCCAACTGGCCAAAGTAATAATAAACCTGGTTCCCTTTACCCAATAATATGGTCATTGCACCTGAATTTTTTACTTTAAGCTGCTGATCCGGGTCATCTTTTGGCTCATTCATATTCATGGCCGTTGACTGGCTCATTGTGGTGGTAAACACAAAAAAAGTGATAAGCAGGAAACCTAGATCTACCATTGGTGTAAGGTCTACACGCGTAGATAATTTTTTTGACTTTTTTACGCCGGGCCCCTTTTTGTGACCCCCGCCCGATGTATCTATCTCTGCCATGGCTTGATTTTTTTAAGTGAATTATTTTTTACTCTTACTTTCCATATACACTTCAGAACCTACGGGAACATCTTCTCCATTTGTTACAATCCTGAACTTATATATTTCATTCTTTTTCAATGCCTGTTTGATTTTCTTAAAAACGGGATACATTGCTTTACTGTCTCCTTTAACCAAAAGCATCTGTTCCAGTTTTTTCTGGTCTTCACCGGCATACACATTGGTCACACTCCTCAACCAGTCGGCCAGTTCATTATTCGTACTGTCCACAGGTATACCATCCATTCTATTGGCCGGTATATCTTTTCCGCTTGCCAACATTGCTTTTAGTTGATTAAACGGGAGCCCGATGAATTCTGATTTTTTTAATTTGGCTAATTCCGGTGGAGTTAAAGCAAGGCTGCGGGTTGCATTGATATTATCAATAATATCATTTTTCTTGGTCTCATCTCCCAGCATTAAGAAAACTTTTCCTTCGGCAGTGAATGTGATAAGTATGGATTTATCAGGAGCGGCTTTGCTCGAAATGGAACTGGGTGGTGTTACAGCCAGTACTTCAGGCGGCTTTTGTTTCGTTGCCAATATGAAGAACGTCAACAGCAAAAAAGCCACATCGCACATCGCGGTCATATCCACATTGGTACTCTTTCGTGGTATTTTAACTTTTGGCATATTAAATTATTTAGAATGTTACTTTTAGATGCAATTGCAACCATTTTCCACAAATTACTTGTAGAGGGATGCAAATGTTTGGGTTAAAGTAAATCCAGATTCATCAATACCATAAGTAATACCATCAATTTTGGTAGTAAAAATATTGTAGAACACTATCGCAAATGCTGAAGTTCCAATACCCAGTGCTGTATTGTACAATGCTTCAGAAATACCAATAGAAAGCTGCGCTGCAGAAGCTGCACCACCACTATCGGCACCAAGGCCGGCAAATGCACGGATCATACCAATAACCGTTCCCAACAGACCGATCAGGGTAGCTACTGTTGCAATTGTAGAAAGGAATACCAGGTTTTTCTCTAGCATAGGGAGTTCCAGTGAAGTTGCTTCTTCCACTTCTTTTTGAATAGCCATCACTTTTTGTTCTGTGCTAAGTTCATTATTACTGATCATTTCTTTATACCTGTGCAGTCCTGCTTTCATTACATTTCCCACTGATCCTTTTTGTTTATCGCACTCAGCCAGTGCTGCATCAACATTTTTATTAGCCAACTGGTATTGCACCCTGCGAACGAAATCTGCATTACTGCTTTTTCCGGAAGCTTTTGCAATTGTCATAAACCTTTCCACAACAAATGTGAGCATGGTCAGGAAAGTACCGATAAGCACCGGAACAATGATACCTCCGAGGTACATTTTACTCAATGCAGTTTTTGGTTCATGCCTCTCTGGCCAGAATCCTCCATTTTCTGCGCCTACTCCAAAATTTGAACCTGCACCCAGGCCAAATCTCCAGATGATGTATCCCACTACTAAACATAAAATGGGGGCGATCAGTGAAATAATGTTGCTCGATTTCTTAGCCTGAACTGAAGTAGCCGGTTTCACTGTAGCTGTTGGTCTTGTCTCTGACATAAAATACTAGTTTAAATAGTTAAGAGTTTTATTATTTAAAAATTGATGATTACGCAATTTTAAGAAAAAAAAATCAGTTATTAAATTAATTCAAAAGGTAACAGAAACGGAGCACACAAGTTAATAAAATAATTGAAAGCAACAATCCGGATAAAAAATATTTTTATTTTAAATGTAACAGACAGTAAAATTCTTTTGGTTGCTGCATGTAAAGATTATTCGTAGCGAAGCGCTACTATAGGATCAAGCTTTGCTGCTTTGTAAGCCGGATAGAGCCCGGCAGCCAGCCCTACAAAAGAACAAACGAAAATACCGGCAATAACCCATCCCCATGGTACTACAAAGCCGGTTTTGAGCAGGATGGCAACAATATTTCCAACCAATATACCTGAAATGATGCCTACCACAGCACCCAGCAGGCTGATAATAACCGATTCAAAAAGAAATTGTGAGCGTATATCCTTTTTTGTACTTCCCAGCGCTTTAGCAAGGCCAATTTCCTTTGTTCGTTCATTTACAGCTACCAGCATGATATTCATGAGGCCAATGGCTGCACCTATCAGGGTTATCAGGGCAATCCCTATTGTACCTGTTTCCAGGAACCCCAGGTTGGTTAACAGAGATTCTGCTATACTGTCACTTTTGTCAATGTAAAAATTATCAGCTTCTTTAACCTGTAATTTCCGGATTGGCCTGAAAGTCCCTTTGGCTTCCCCTGTTGCCATATCCATCAGTTTTACATCCGGAACATTTACAGCAATCGTATAAGTGGTGTTTCCTGTAGTAAATAAGCGCCTTATATTGTTATAAGAAGTAACCACAACCTTGCTTGTATTAAAGAATGCACTTGATCCTTTGTCTTCCAGCACTGCAATAACCCGGTATGGAATATGATCCACATTTACAATGGCATCAATGGCTTTTGCCTTATTATCCGGGAATAATCTTGTTGCAACACCACTTCCAATCATACACACATTTCTGCCGGCTTCAATTTCAGATTCAGTAAAATTTCTTCCATAAGCTAAATTATAACCGTTTAATTCCAGGTAATTTTCATCCCCACCATACACATTTATTTCAGGATTTGTTTTACGCCTGTCGGTATTTACAACCACACTGCCGGGACCGCGTAATGCAATACTCACTTTTGTTCCGGGGAAATTATATCTTTCCTTGAATTGCTTTGCCTCATCATAACTGATAGGTATACCTGATTTAGATTTCTTTTCTTTTAGTGCAGATTTTTTGGATGTTTTTGTTTCGCCGCCCCCGCCACCACCGAAATTCACATTGCGTTCCCTGAAGCGTATACTGAATGCATTTGCACCCATGGTGGAAAAACTGGAAGTAAGGCTGTTACTGGCAGCCTTGATGGCTGTGATGATCAGGATTAATGCAAAAATTCCCAGTGCTATTATCACAATGGTAATGGCCGACCGTAATTTATTTCCTTTGATATTTGTCCAGGAAAGTGAAAGGGAATCCTTGTAAGTCATATTTCAATATTCACAATAAAGGTAACAACAGCAAGGTTCTGTTCCGAAAATTCTTTTACAAGCGGTAAGTCAAGATCAATGATAAAGCCAGCCAAGGATGAGTTCGGGGTAAATTCCCAGAACGATTATCAATATGGCCGTAATAGCCAGCAGCATTTTGAAAGAAAGGGATATTTCTGAACTTTCTATCACTTCCTCAGCCAATGGCTCTTTGAAATACATAGCTTGTATAATCCGGAAATAATAGAAAGCACTCACGGCTGCAAACAACACGGCAATTATAACAATCCAGAAATGATTGCCGTTTTCAATTGCAGCCATCAACATGAAAAATTTACTCTGAAAGCCAGCAGTTAAGGGAATACCGGTAAGTGAAAATAAAAATACTACGGCAGTAAGTGCAATCAATGGTTGTTTTTTTGCCAGGCCATTGAAACCTTCAATGGTATAATCTTTCATTTTTATAAGTATGGCAAAAAGCCCGATGGTTGCCAGGCTATATGCAGCTGAATATAAAATCAAACCTTCTTTGGCTCGATCATTCATGGCAAACAATGCCAGCATCATAAAACCAGCCTGCGCAATACTTGAATACGCCAGCATTCTTTTTACACTTTGCTGGAATACAGCGGTTATATTACCAATAAGCAATGTAGCAACTGTAATAAAAACGATCAGGTTTTGCCATTGGCCATGAACAGCACCAAACGAGTTTTCAAACAATCTTACAAAAGCAAAAAAGCCGGCAACTTTAACAATTGTGCTCATAAATGATGTGAACACTGTTGGAGCACCGTCATACACATCCGGTGTCCAGAAATGAAATGGTGCTGCCGATACTTTGAACGACATGGCAACCACAAGAAAAACAAGGCCAACAGCAATCATAACCGGCATTTTACCGGTACCCATCATGATATTATTGATAAAAAAAGATGCATTGGGAGTGCCACCATAAATGAATGCAATACCCATCAGCATGATCCCGGTAGAAAAGGACCCCATCAGGAAATATTTTAAAGCTGCTTCATTGCTTTTTAAATTCAACTTATCGCTTCCTGTAAGAATGTATAGAGGAATTGACATGATCTCTATTCCAATAAAAAGGAATAGCAATGTATTAAACGTGGCTGAAAGAGATACTCCGCATAAAATAAAAAATAACAATGCAAAATATTCTCCCACATGCTGGCCAACTTTTTCAATATCTCTGCCATTCAATAAAAAAAACAATGCTGTACCGGCTAGTGCAATGGCAATGAAAGTAAGGTTGAAACTATTCGTCCGCAGCATATCATGTGTATCTACCTGGAATAGCAAAAAGCCATTGTACAATTCTGCGGCATTGGCTAAAAAAATTAAAAAGATACCGGCCAGCGCAATGTATTTCGGTGCTGCTTTACTTTTAATAAACACACCGGAAAACATCATTACTATGCCCCAGATTGCAGATAATATTATTGCGTTCATAATTAATTCTAAAATATTTTTTTTCTTTCACCGCTGAGAACATGAGTAAAATGAGTTTCGCTGAGTTTTATTCAACACGCTCTGCGTAAACTCTGCCTCTCTGCGCCTCTGCGGTTAACTTCTTTTTACCGCTGAGAACATGAGTTGACAGCGTTTCGCTGAGTTTTATTTAAAATCCTCTGCGAAAAACTCTGCTTCTTTGCATCTCTGCGGTTATCTTCTTTCTTTCACCGCTGAGAACATGAGTTAATTGAGTTTCGCAGAGATAAATACAAACGATCTGCGAAAACCTCTGCTTCTCCCTGCCTCTGCGGTTATAACTCACTTCATTTTCATCATCAACACCGAAACTGCATCCTTTGTAAGATCTATCAGCGGTTGCGGATAAACCCCGATAATAAAAATCAAACAAACAATTGCTCCCAAAATAAATTTCTCATTCCATGAAATATCTTTTACAGATTCAGCAACTGAATTGCTGTTGCCATAAAAAACCTTTTGTACCATATTTAAAGTATACACTGCAGCCAGTATAATTCCGATTCCGGCAAATACTGCATACCACACATTGAAATTATACAACCCGCTGAACATTAAAAATTCACCGGTAAATGCATTGGTAAGCGGAAGAGCGATATTGGCAAGAGCGATAATTACAAACAAGATGGTAAGTACCGGGGCCTTATTGGCAACACCTGATAATTTTGAAATTTCTTTTACCCCGGTTTGCTTTTCCAGCAGATCAGCAACTATCCACATTCCGATGATATTGATACCATGGTTGAACATCTGCATCATTACACCCTGAACACTTATCGCATTTGCAGCAAAGAGTGCAGCACACATCAAACCTATATGAGCAATGGAAGAATAAGCAACCAGCTTTTTAATATTATCCTGAACCATCGCAATAAAACTTGCATAGATGATACCGGTAACTGAAAGGATGATAACCACATCGCTGAATTTGCTAACAGCCTCAGGAAATATCGGAATCAGCCAGCGAATGATCCCAAACAAACCCATCTTTACCATTACGGCACTTAACACCATTGTTACAGATGTTGGCGACTGGTCGTAGGTATCGGGTTGCCATGTGTGAAATGGAAAAACCGGCATCTTTACTGCAAAGGCAATAAAGAAAAGCCAGAACAACCAGTTCTGTTCACCTTCAGTTAGCTGGGCATTTTGAAAAGCCGACAATGCAAAAGAATGTAAAACCTGTGTGCCGTCTTCAAACAATCTGCCGGGTGTATGCAGGTATACATATATGATACCAATCAGCATCAGCAATGAACCTAAAAATGTATATACAAAAAATTTAAAAGTTGTCTGAATGCGCTTTTCACCGCCCCATTTGCTACATAAAAAATAAACAGGTATGAGGGCAAGTTCCCAGAAAAAATAAAACATCAGGGCATCCATTGAACAGAAAACACCCATCAGCCCAGCCTGGGCAAGCAGCATTAATCCGTAATAAGAGGAAGGGTTTTTATAACTGCTCCTGTAAGTTGCAATGAATATCATAGGAAATGCCAAAGCAGTCAGTAAAGTTAATAAACGGCCCGTACCATCAAGACCTACAAAAAAAGTGCTTCCGATATTATTTGCATAATAATAATTAGCTGCATTCCAGGTTGCATATTTGCTATCTGTATAAAATAAAGCAGTAACAGAAACAATTAATACTATAAGAGAAAATATCAACGACAAAGTTTTGGCTGCCTGTTCCTTTTTTGTAAAAAAACAAAGTATGCCTGCCAGCAATGGCAACCAGATCAGTAATTCCGGAAAAGTAATATAACTACCCATTTTTTTACAAAAACAATTGTATGATAAATAAAATCAAGATCCCGATAACTATTAATAAAATATAAGCTCCCACCTGCCCGCTCTGCAACCACCTCAACTGGCGGCTTCCGTAATTAACTGCTTTGCCCGTTCCATTCACCATCCCGTCAATAACTTTCTTTTCAATAATATTATTAAAGAAAACGGAAAGTGATTTTAATGGTGAAATAATCATCCCGTTATACAATTCATCAACATACCATTTATTGGCAAGTATTTTTGCAAAGCCTGTAGGTTCTGCCATTGTTTTCTGGTATTTGCTGTATTTGTTCCATGCATAAATAAGGGCAATTAGTGCGCCTGTAACTGAAACAGCCATCAGCATATATTCTGTACTGTGACTTAATGAATGTTTTACTGTAATTGCATTGCTTTGTGCAAATACCGGTTCCAGGAACGCTTCCAGTTTATGGCCGCCATGCATGAATACTTCCGGTATTCCAACCAATCCGCCAAAAACTGCCAGGATTGCGAGAATGATCAGGGGAATGGTAATAGCCACAGGGCTTTCATGCAGGTGATGTTCCTGTTCGTGTGTGCCGCGGAATTTTCCCAGAAAGGTCATGCCATATAAACGGAACATATAAAATGCAGTCATCATGGCTGTTATTACGCCTATGCCCCATAACACAGGGCTATTTGAAAAAGCAGCAGCCAGTATTTCATCTTTTGAAAAGAAACCCGAGAAGGGCGGCATTCCCGCAATAGCAAGGCAACCAAGCAAAAAGGTGAGGTGCGTAATATTCATGTGCTTTTTAAGTCCTCCCATATTGCGCATATCCTGTTCGCCACCCATTGCATGAATTACACTTCCTGCACCAAGGAACAACAATGCTTTGAAGAAAGCATGTGTCATTACATGAAACACCGCACCTGTATAAGCACCAACACCCAGGCCAACAAACATATAACCCAATTGACTAACGGTGGAGTATGCAAGCACTTTTTTAATATCATTTTGTTTCAGGGCAATGGTTGCAGCCAACACTGCCGTTGCAATACCAGTTATGGCAACAACAGCTTGTGTAACCGGTGCCATGGTATATAAAATATTGCTCCTGGCGATCATGTAAATACCGGCGGTAACCATCGTAGCAGCATGTATGAGTGCACTTACAGGTGTAGGGCCGGCCATCGCGTCGGGCAACCAGGTATATAAAGGTATCTGTGCACTTTTACCTGTGGCGCCAACAAACAATAATAATGTTATACCGGTAATATCTGTTGTACTAAGTTTCTGAAGGCTTTCCGCAGCAAATATTTCATCAAAACTAACTGTTCCAACTTTTGAGATCAGCCAGAATACGGCCAGTAAAAAGCCAAGGTCGCCGATGCGGTTCATCACGAATGCTTTTTTTGCTGCATCGGTATAATCATTGTTTTTAAACCAATAACCGATCAGTAAATAAGAGCATAGTCCCACACCTTCCCAACCGATGAACATGATCACATAATTTGCTCCCATTACAAGCAGCAGCATAGAAAAAACGAACAGGTTGAGGTATGCAAAATACTTCGCGAAATCTTTCGCAGGTTCATTATGCATATAAGAAGTTGAATACACATGAATGAGAAAACCAACACCGGTTATGATCAATAGAAATAAAGAAGAAAGCTGGTCTATCTTAAAATCGAATGCAATTTTTAATGTTTCTATATTGATAAAATTGAAATAATGTGCCACATGCGTATTCCCGTTTGCAACCTGGATGAATACATAAATGCTTAATAAAAAAGAAGCGAGTACTACTGAA
>JAGPDJ010000400.1 GCA_018057635.1 Ferruginibacter sp.
CCTGTACTGCCACGAAGCTTCAGATCCTGAGAAAGATTGAGTGCAAACTCCACTAAACGATGATCAAGCAACGGCACCCTTACTTCTAATGAATATCGCATTGAAGCCCTGTCTGTTTTTACAAGCAACTCTTCCGGCAGGTAATTCTTAATATCAAAAAAACTTTGTTCTTCTGCCAATGATAAACTCCGCCCTTTGTAGTTAATTGATTCATCAAACTCAATTTCCTGATCTTGAATAAGCAGTTCGTTTATTTCCTTTTCTGAAAAATAGTATTGCTCCTGAGAAAAAATATGGCTCTTCCTTCTTCCGACAGATGGATAATTAAATAATCTACCTGCTCTTTCAAGCCTGTTATTCCCCGTCAATTTCAAAGCTTCTCCAATCGGCTTCCTGAAAAAAGATAGTAACGGATTTTGAAACCTTCTTGCCCAATAATAAAAACCATAACCCATAAAAAGCTCATCACCGCCATCGCCTGATAATGCCACTGTCACATTCTGCCGTGCAAGCTTTGACACCATCATTGTTGGAATAGCCGACGAATCACCATATGGTTCATCATATACATCCAGCAAACTATCGGTTAACAACATCGCTTCTTTCTCCCGAATTATATACTCATGATGATTTGAACCGATGTGGCTGGCTACTTGTCTTGCATAAGGCGCCTCATTATATTTTTTATCATCAAATGCGATGGAAAAAGTATTTATCGCTACAGCAGATTGCTGCTGTGCTACTGCTGCAACAAGGCTTGAATCGACACCTCCACTTAGGAAGATACCGAGTGATACATCGCTGATTGTACAATAATTCACACTACTTTGAACCAGGTTGTTCAATTCAGTTCTGGCAGCTTCTTCATTAATGAATGTCTGCGGTTGAAGCTTATTTTCAATTTGCCAATAGGGTTTTATGTCCAACCCTTTTGCATCCAGAATGGCATAATGCCCCGGTTTTAATTTTTTACAATGGGCATACACCGTTTCTTCCCCGGGTATATAGCCGAGATAAAGAAAATTAAAAATGGAGGATGGATTGATCGTCTTATTTAGTGGTAATGAAAAGATCGACTTAAGCTCTGAAGCAAAAATAAAATGATCTTCACTGTAGTAATAATAAAGCGGTTTGATTCCAACCCTGTCCCTCACCAAGTATAATTTCTTTTTCAGTTTGTCCCATATTACTATTGAGAACATACCATTAAAGTCATTTACACATTCTATACCTGATTTAGCAAACGCCTCAATAATTACCTCTGTATCAGAAGAAGTATGTGTGGCAATCCCGTATTTTCTGGCAACTTCCCTGAAATTATATACTTCACCATTATAGATCATCACATAACGTCCGTCCTTTGAATAGAAAGGCTGGTTGCCCGCTGCAGTCAGGTCCAGGATACTCAAACGTCTATGACCCAGACCTATTCCATTCTGCTGATCAAAATAAAAACCCTCTGCATCAGGCCCCCGGTGCTGTAAAGCCCGGGTAATACGATGGAGATGTTCCTCGTTCAGACTGGGGGAAATAAATCCTGCGATTCCGCACATATTGTTTAACACTTAGCCGCAAATACCTGCGGCGGACAAAAATAAAAAGTATCAAAAAAAATAACCATAATGTATATGAAAGAAACATAGTGATCCGCTGAAAAATAATACCCCTTGGAGCAGGAAAAGTATTAACAGGCCCATAAGTGTATGTAGAAAAAACATCCAGGATTAGTTCTTCCGGATAATTTTTATATGCTTTTAATAACAAATCTTTATTCCCTGACAGGGTGGCAATATCAGGTCTGTTATAAGCATTGAGAACGGCTTCGTCCGGCTCCATATTCGTATCATAAAAATGCCAGCCCCCGTTATAAAAAACCTCAAAACAAAAATGCCCTGACTTCTGACCCTGGAATCCTACTTTCCTGGTGGCTATATTTTTTTTGTGTAAAACCTCCATCATTACCAGTGACTGCTGGCTACAGGCAGCTACCGGGTACTTAAGGATATCATCAGGAACAATTATTGCCCTGTAACCGTCATTAGTAGCTTTGGAAAACAGGAATGCAAGGTAGTTTGTCTTTAATCCATAATAAGAATACCCGTGATAAAATCGCTTCCTGATTACCTGTGATACGATCTCCGTATAATTTTTTGCAAAATTGGATTGTTCAGAATTTTTATATTGCTGCCGGTAAATACTGTCACAGTAATTGACAATATTTTCTATTGATTTTAATTGGGATAAGGAAGGATCAAATTCTTCTTCTCTTCCATTGCCTGGCAGCTCATTGATCTGTTTTGCTATCGGGTCTTTGATATTGATCGTTTGAATAATGGCCGCAATAAAGGCCAGGATCGTAAGTCCTGATAGAATAAACTGGGAAATATACAACCCTTTTTTCATGTGCCGGTTTTAAGGATATTGAAACAACGGCACTAAATTGGTTTAAAAGGTTTTATATACAAAATACTACTCTCCAAAAAAAAAGGAAATCAGGCATTTATACTCCTGCTTTTATCGAAACTTTACGATAATCCTGGTAAATACACTGGAAAATCAATCGTAAAAATAAGTAGTTACTATTATAATTTTTGTTCCCACTCCCAGGCAGTTCGCATTATATCCTGCAGACCATACTTTGGTTGCCATCCAAGCAAGTTTCTGGCTTTATCATTATTGGCATAAACCGCAACTACATCTCCGGGTCTTCGCTCTGCCAGCTGGTAATCCAGTTTTTTACCGGTTACTGCCTCAAAAGCCTTGATTGTTTCAAGAACAGTTACTCCGTTACCAGTTCCGAGGTTAAATACTTCGCAATTCGTTTGATTTTTTTGATGTACCAGGTAATTCATAGCAAGTGTATGTGCA
>JAGPDJ010000056.1 GCA_018057635.1 Ferruginibacter sp.
AGAACGGAATTTTTGATGTGACCAATGTGATGAAAGTAACGCTGAGTTGCGATCACCGAAGTGTAGATGGTGCTGTGGGTGCAGCGTTCCTGCAAACATTGAAACGTTTACTGGAGAATCCGGTTACGATGTTGGTTTAATTTTCGTTCTTTATATTATTACTATATTCAAAGCGCCGAAATTTTCCGGCGCTTTAATTTTATTAAAAAAATCAGTATCCTGATTATGAAGCCGATCTGCATCTTTTTAGTTACCCTGCTTTTTATTCATATTTCAAATGCCCAAAGGGTTACAAAAATTCTGCTCCTGGGAGAAAAGGGAATTGTAAAGGATTTTAAATTGGCTAAATCCTTTATAGTAATGAAAAAATATCCTGATGGAACATACCAAAGATTAAACTATAAAAAGGGAGGTCCAATGGAAAGTTTGCAGACCTATGGAGACTCTTCCCTTTCTTTTTTTGAAGGGAATTATTATAAATACAGCAGTGGTGGTTATTTGAGCTGCAAAGGTTATTACAGTCAAAATAAAAAAGACAGCACCTGGTTTTATTATAATGATAGTTTAAAGATAATCAGGATGGAAATTTACAAGGAAGGAGAACTGATTAAAACAATTGAACCAGACACTGCAAGGAGAGATTTTGCAGTCATGAATGGTTTTCAACGTATAGATGCAGAGCCGTCATTTCCCGGGGGAAATAATGCATGGTCAAAATATCTTAATAAGCATTTTTATGATAAAGTATTAGAAACATTCGACAAAGATGTTGTTGCCAGATCAGTAAAAGGTGGAAAGGTTATTATTCATTTCCTGGTCAATGAAACAGGAGATGTAAAGAATATTGCTGTATGGAAATCTGTTGAATATATTTTGGATGAAGAAGCTATCCGTTTGATAAGTGATTCTCCAGGCTGGAATCCCGCTACCAGCAATGGTTTAAAAGTTAAAGCATACAGGTTACAATCCATAGATTTTGCACAAGATTAAATTATATTTCAATAAATATTGAAAGTTCAGAAATATTACTTACATTTGTATCTGCAAAATAAGAATAATGAAACTAACAGAGGCAAAACAACAATTCATCAGCAGCTGGGGTGCTTTTGGAACACAGTGGGGCATCAATCGAACCATGGCACAGATACATGCTTTGTTACTTGTGAGTCCCGACCCCATCACCCAGGATGATATCATGGAGCAGCTGAGTATCAGCAGAGGGAATGTAAATATGAATATCCGTGATCTGATCAGCTGGAGCCTGGTGGAAAGGATCATTTTACCCGGTGAACGTAAAGAGTATTTTACGGCAGATAAAGATATCTGGAAAGTGGCTACACAGATTATCAAGGAAAGAAAGAAAAGAGAACTTGACCCCATGCTTAAATTACTGGGGCAACTGGATAATATTGAAGGGGATAAGAAAGACAGGGAAACAAAACAGTTCGTGGAAATGATTGGCAGTATAAAAAAGCTGGGCAACCAGGCAGACAAAGTACTGGATGTTATGATAAAGGCAGAAGAGAACTGGTTTACCGGAAACCTGTTGAAAATATTTAAGTGAAGGAAAAAAAGGCAGGATCATATCCAGCCTTTTTTTTACCATAAAGTTTCATAATATTCTGAAAATATAAAAACTACTGTAATGAAAAAGTTCAAACAAGCAGATTATTTTATCAGCCTTTTACTTATCCTGGTTTTTGTGATTATAAGTTTTATAAACCAGGATATAACATGGATAGTTGGATATTTTGTGGTGGGAGGCTGGCAGGTTATCAGTATGATCATACACGCTTTTTTTGGCTGGTTCACTGTAAAAAATTCCAGGAGATATGTTTATCAGTACATTGTTTTGA
The DNA here is from genome assembly GCA_018057635.1 of Ferruginibacter sp. Next base: position 1,857 of record JAGPDJ010000056.1, read on the forward strand.
TCATTATTGTGCTGGCCTTGCTTGGGTTGATTGTAAAACCAATCCTGTTTTTGCTGGCGTACCCGATGCTTTTTGCGGCACCGGTGATGGCTATTTATTATACCTGGATCTGTTATGAGGAAGTGTATGAGAAAATGCAGCGTCCGCTTTATTTTTTAAAGTAAAACATTTAATCATGAAAATAAACATTCCAGACTGGCTGATCATTACCGGTGCCATTGGCCAGATATTTACAGCAATCATATATCCTTATATCAGGCACGTGGTATTTGACTGGTATAATGATATAAAGAAACTAAAACCGCTAAACCAGGAAATAGCTAAAACATATGGCAGGTATATCCAGGGCCTAAATTTCTCATTTGGCCTGATCTCTATATTATTTACATCTGAATTGAAGAATCAAACCGGATTGGCTGTTGGTTTAACTGGTTTGATAGCAGCATATTGGACAGGTAAGGTTGCTACCCAGTTTGCATATTACCCAATGTATGAAATTCCCAAAAAACAGATTTTCAGGGTAGGGGAAATATTGATGAATGGATTGTTTATATTATTTTCAGTTGTATATGTTATGCTGTTTATAACTAATCTGTCAGGTTTTTTAGGAAACTCAAAGTAAAGATGACATCTTTTTTAAATCACCCCGAAACCTATATCCATAAAGGGTTTTAGCTGACTAAAAGCTAGATGACATCTTTTTTTAACCCGGAATTTGCTACTCATACGTATATAAAACGCCCCAATTATTCTAATTTACACCCTGTGAAATCACAACCCATCATATTATTCGACGGCGTTTGCAATTTGTGCAACCGGTCTGTACAATATGTTATCAGGCACGATCCGGATGCAATTTTTAAATTTGCATCATTGCAGGGAAGTACAGGCCAGCAATTGCTTAAACAATTTGGACTTACCGATGTTAATATGAATTCATTTGTATTGATACAACATGATAGAGCATATACCCGTTCCACAGCAGCTCTGGTTGTGGCAAAACAACTGAAAGGTGTAATAAAATTGTTATATGCATTTATCATTGTTCCCCCTTTCATCAGGAATGCAGTTTATAATATGGTATCAAAATACCGGTATAAATGGTTTGGTAAAAAAGATACCTGTATGATACCCATTGAATCTTTAAAAAACAGATTTTTAATTTAACGATATGCATCCCAAAAAAACACTGGTCATCGGCGCATCCGAAAACACACAACGGTATAGTAACCTGGCTGTAAAAAAATTACTTGCTTACAACCACCCAGTAATCGCATTAGGAAAAAAAGCCGGCAAAATTGATCAAATTGACATACTCACAGATAAGCAGCCTTTTGAGGATATTGATACAATTACTATCTACCTGAACCCGGTTAATCAACAGTCATATTACGAATATATATTATCCCTGCATCCCAAAAGAATCATTTTCAACCCCGGCACCGAAAATGAAGTTTTTGAGGAAATGGCCCGTAAACAAGGCATTAAAACCATGGAAGCCTGCACATTAGTAATGCTTAGCTCATCTCAATACTGATTTCCAATAAATATTTCTCCGGTTTTTTATGGTATGATATAATAATCCAGCCCATCAGACGTTTGTGTTACAGAGTTTATCCAATATCTCTGAAACAAAAACCAATATCATGAAATTGCTAAGTAAACTTTCGCTTGCCATGATTTTATGCCTGCTGACTTCAACAGGTTTTACTCAAACAGGCAAGTCTCCCAAACAGGCTATCTTTTCCGATTTCCCCAATAAAATAAATTGCCCGGCATCAGAATTAAGCAATGCATTCAGTGCAGTTGAAGGACAACATATCGTTCTATACTTTTCAGATAATTTCAAGTTTTCAGGCACCGTGATCAGCAATGTGGTTAAATACAACAACCTGCAAAGCATGTCAATCAGGTCTGATAATGCAGAGAATACAATTTTCCATTTGTCTAAACTAATTAATGAGGACAATACTGTTTCTTACGTTGGCCGCATTATCAACACAAATGCAGCTGATGGTTATGAAATAAAAAGAGATGTAGCCGGAAATTATAAATTTGAAAAATCAATGGCCGATAAGATTTTGCAGGAATGCAATTTATAAAACACGGGTTTCAGAATATCCTAACAATATCCAATACTGTTACCGGCACATGGGGTAATAAATCCTGACAAATGAAAAACTTTACTTACTTAAAATTATTATTTTTCTCATTATTCATAACGTTTAAGGCTTTCAGTTTACCAAAACTGAGCAGCCATCCTGCTGCTTCTGCAACTATTTTTCTAGATTTTGACGGGCATACCGTAATTGCATCACCCTGGAATAACGGCAATACTTTGTATTGTGCAGCCAGTGCATTGACGGATCCCCAGATCACAGAAATATTTAATCGCGTGGCAGAAGATTACAGGCCCTTTAATATCAATATCACAACAGATTCATTGAAATTCCTGTCTGCTCCTTTAAACAGGCGCATCAGGATAATCATAACGCCAACGAGTAGCTGGACTTCCGGTGTCGGCGGCATTTCTTTCATTGGTTCTTTTACCTGGGGAGACGATACACCTGGCTTTGTATTTTCCGACAGGCTTGGTCCAAACAGCCCCAAATATATTGCTGAATGCTGTTCACATGAAAGCGGCCATGCGGTAGGGTTATCACACCAGTCAACTTACGACAATAACTGCAACCTCACTGAAACATACAGTATGGGAACCGGTTCCGGAGAAGTTAGCTGGGCACCTATCATGGGAAACAGCTACTACAGGAACATGACAAGCTGGAACGATGGCCCAACTCCTTATGGATGTGCCAATACACAGGATAATTTAACCATCATCACTTCACAAAATGGTTTTACATACAGGGCTGATGACTATACAGAAACAATGGATGCAGGAACTTATCCATTGTCAAATTCTTTCAGCATGGATGGAGTGATTACAACTAATATTGATAAAGATGCTTTTAAATACACCGCTGCCCAGGACGTAAGTTTCCATATGGATGTGGTTCCCTTTAATGTTGGTGCCAATTATATTGGCGCAAACCTTGATATAAAAATCATGTTGTACAACGGCAACACACTTGTACGTACTTATGATCCGCCAACAACCATGAGCGTTAGTATTGATACTGTTTTATCTGCCGGAACTTATTACTGGTTAATTGATGGAACCGGTAATTCAAACACAAGTAATTATGGAAGCCTGGGGTCTTATACAATGACTGGTTTCAATGGTCCGTTACCCATTCATAATGTAACACTTAACGGAACATCCGATAAGAACCAACATGCTTTAAGCTGGGATATTGTTGCCGATGAACCAATAAAATCACAGGTTGTAGAAATATCTTACGATGGCATAATATTTAAACCATTATCATCGTTTAATAGTTCAGCCAAAGCATTCAGTTACATACCCTTTAATACAGGTATGCTTTATTACAGGTTAAAAGTAACCTCGGTAATTGACCAGACTGCTTTTTCAAATATTGTAGCACTGAAAGCTAACGGTAAAACAGATAAATATTTCGCTGTATCTACATTGGTTCAACATGAAATAACAGTGAATGCTTTTGATAATTTCCAATACCGTTTATCTGATGCCAACGGAAGGCTGATAGAAATCGGAAACGGTACAACAGGAATGAACAGGATCAATGTAAATAATAAGCCCGGCGGGTTATACATTCTCCAGTTATTTAATAACAATGAACGACAAACAGAACGAATTATAAAACAGTAAGGTAGATTCATGTGTAAGTTAGGGATCAGCGTTAGGGGCTGGTCCCTTTTTTGTTTTGGTAATGTGAGAAATGTGAAAAATATGAAAAATGTGTTGAAATACCTTTATGTTGATTTACTACTCTTTCAAAATATTACTGTTCGCAATTTTCAAATTTTCAAATCTTCAAATCGACTCATCTTCAAATCAATTCCTTTTCCACATTTCCACATTTCTTAACAATGAAATCATTTGGCTGAAGTTTAGTATTAATTTTTTTTCAGTAACTTTAAAAAACCTCATTTTATGTTATGGAGAAAATTCAATGGCGACGCTATTCATCTTCCCATCAAAGATGCAGTAGAAGAAGCCATCAAAAGAGAAACAGCTTCCGGAAATAAATTAAAAGTCTGCATTGGTACCGACAGCCAGGTTAAAGGCAGGGATACCGAATTTGCCACCGTGATCGTTTTTTTGCGTGAAGGCCGTGGTGGCTTCATGTTCATTCACAATGAAAAAACCTTGCTCAAATACAGCATCAAAGAAAGGATGCTGGTGGAAGTGGCAAAAAGTATTGAAATTGCTTATGAACTTTGCAACCTGTTTACAGATTATGATGTAGATATGGAAGTACATGCTGACATCAATACCAATCCTCATTTTAAAAGTAATGAAGCACTCCGGGAAGCCATGGGTTATATTCTCGGAATGGGGTTTGCTTTCAAAGCTAAGCCCGAAGCATTTGCCAGCAGTTGTTGCGCCAATAAAGCGGTGAACTAAAATTGTTTAGTTTTAGTATTCCTCACTTAAGACCTCTCTTAAGTGAGAGTATGGTTCTGCTTCAAACGTACAATTCGTGTAATTCGTTTTGGAAATTCGTGTTTAAAATTCGTGCGCTCACTTTTTCACCTTCTTCGTCAACTCCTCATTTGTTTCATTTATAAACGACAGTATCTTTCCTTTCCCTGTCTTTTTTACAGCACTCGTCACAAAATTCTGCGGAAGGAACTGCCAGGTCTTTTTCATCGCTTCCAGAAAATCCTTCACATTCTTGCTTACTACACGCTGGTTCTCTTTATCAGATTTAGTGAATACCAGGCAAAATGGTACTTGCCATAATTTCAGGTTTTCCAGGAATTCAAGGTCTATTTTTTGCGGGCTGTGACGTGCATCTATCAAAACAAAAACCATGGTAAGGTTTTCTCTTTTACGCAGGTAGTTTTCAATCATTTGTTCCCACCTTCTCCGGCTGCTGATACTAACTTTAGCAAATCCATAACCCGGAAGATCAACCAGGAACCATTTGAAGATATTAACTTTCAGTTTTCCGGCAGATTCATCCAGGCTGCTTTCAATCTCAAAATGATTGATAAGTTGGGTCTTCCCGGGCGAACCCGATGTTTTTGCAAGTTTATCATTGTCACATAGCATATTGATCAATGATGACTTTCCTACATTGCTTCGCCCGATGAAAGCATATTCTGGTTTATCAGGGGTTGGGCATTTTAAATAATCGGGGCTGCTAATGATATAGGTTGCTTTCTTAATGCGCATGTAATATGATTGATTTGCGAAAGTACACTAGTTTTCCTATGAAAATGATGGTTGCTTAACAGGCAAATTAAGCAAACACCTATCTTTGCACATTGTATGACAGATTTTGCACACGACAGCGTAGTTCCGTATAAGGAATCAGAATTGACTAAAAAGCAACAGGTTGCAGGCATGTTTGATGACATATCGGGCAGGTACGACTTCCTGAATCGATTTTTAAGCGCCGGTATAGATATAGGATGGCGGAAAAAAGCGATAGCCCAACTGGCAGACCTTAAACCGCGTGTGATACTGGATGTAGCCACAGGAACAGCCGATGTGGCCATCATGACATACAATATGTTAAAACCTGAAAAGATCACCGGTATCGACATCAGTGATGGCATGCTGGATGTGGGAAGAGGCAAAATTATTAAACTGGGTTTGAATGAATACATTGAATTGTTAAATGGAGATAGTGAAGCAATAAGATTTAATGACAATTCGTTTGACGCAATAACGGTGGCATTTGGCGTAAGGAATTTTCAGCACCTTGAAACAGGCTTAAAAGAAATGAAACGGGTGCTGAAGCCGGGAGGAAAATTGGTGGTACTGGAGTTCAGTAAACCAAAAATGCCTTTTGTTCGTTCCTTGTATAATTTTTACATGAAAATTGTTACACCCGGTATGGGAAAATTATTTTCCAAAAACCGCAACGCATACAAATACCTGGATGAATCGATCCGGAAATTTCCGGAAGGAAAAGATTTCATTGCAATCCTTGATAAACTGGAATATAAATCTACCTATTTTAAATCTCTGAGCTTAGGAATATGCAGCATCTATTGCGGAACAAAATAATACATATCATCATACCGGTACTGCTCCTGCCTGCCATTGCATTTACGCAGCTGCGCACCAGCCTTAACCTGGAAGATCATGATGAAAAATCATTCCATTTTGGGATATTTCTCGGTGTTAACAGGGCGCATTTCAGTTTTACACATCACCCCGTTTTTTTACAACAGGATAGTGTAATGGTTATAGAAAGTATCAGCAATTCCGGTATCAACCTGGCTTGGCTGGTGAACTTACGGCTTGGCCAGCATTTCGACCTGAAAACATATCCGCTAAGCCTCGTGTTTACAGAAAAATCATTTCAATACCAGCTAAAATACCCCAACAGGCCGGCAGGAGAAGATTCTGTAACATTAAAAAAAGTTCAGGGCATTACATTGGCCTTACCAGTTCATTTGAAATTCACCAGCGACCGCATCAATAACTTTAAAGTTTATATGATGGCCGGAGGCAGGATTGAATATGATATGGCAGCAAACGCAGGCGCAAAAAAGGCAGAAGAACTCATCAAGCTAAAACCATTTGATTATGGCGTGGATGCCGGTATCGGATTTCATTTTTACTTCCCTTATTTTGTATTAACACCCGAATTGAAAATAGGCTGGGGTTTCAGTAACCTGCATAGCCGCGATGATAAACTGAAATTTTCAAATACCATTGATAAGATCAATTCACGTACCGTTACTTTCTCACTTACGGTTGAATAATTCATTAAAATATTTCTAATCGAATCCATAAGTGGACGTCATTGCGAGGTACGAAGCAATCTGTATGATCAGTTAATCACTAACAAGATTGCTTCGTTCCTCGCAAAGACGTCAAAAAAAAACGTAATTAAAAATCGTATGCCCGTTTAAACATATTTAAACGAATACCTGCAGATATGAAAGTTGAATTCGATGTACCCGGAACACTTTCAATTTTAGAATTACGTTGCTGCAATGTAGCTTCCAGGAATAAATTCTCCCTCAGTTCATAAGAGACGTTTAATGTGCCGTTGAAAGTGGTTACTTTATTTCCACTGCCGATATTATATCCTTCTTCCATGGTACGGGTAGAATAATCCCTTAACGGATTAGCTCCATAATTTACACCTGCACTGTCAAGCCCCTGGTTATAATAAATGATCCTGGCATTTACCCGCCACCTTGGTGTAGGCTGGTAATTCAATATACCCACAAACTCCTGGAAATTTGCCCCCAGCGGATGCGCTAATGGCTGGTTGTAATGCGTAAAATTAGCTACGGTATCGTTATGCGAATAAGTAAAAGGCCTTACCCTGTTGGTTTCAAATTGCAGGTCGAGGTTCTTAAGCCCGAATGCATCAATGTATTTAACACCAGCCTGTATGGCCCATTTATTAACCCAGTTAGACGGGTTATTCTTTACTTTAGATAAGATGAATTCATCCAGTAAGAACTGCCCGTATAATTGAAAACGACGGGCAATATTTGCTTTAAAATCAAAACCTGCAAGCGCATTGTCGGGACTGCCAATGGTACCTTCTATATGCCTGTAAAAAATGATCGGGTTCAGGTATTGAAAATCATAATGATCTTTTCTGCCGAATACAACCCCTTCAAACAAACCAACATTCAGCCACTTGGTAACGTTCATGCTTAGGTGATGAATGGCTGCGTATTTTCTGGATAATAATGAATCAGAACGCTTTTTGAACTGCGGTACCAGTTCCATGAAGATATTTTGGTAATTGATCTTCCATATCTTGGTATTCAGTTTTGCAAACAGGTAACTGTTGCCCCAGTCGCTGAGCAATAGACTTCGGTAACCATTGCCAATAAAGTTCTTATCATACCCAAACTGTATGTCAATGTATTTAGTGGCATTGAATGTGATATAGCCCCTTGCATCAAAATAATCATAGCCGGTGGTTTTAAAAGGTTTGTAAAAACCAACGCCCGGTACAGCTTTTACACTGTTTACACGGTCCTGGAAATAGGATGGGC
>JAGPDJ010000057.1 GCA_018057635.1 Ferruginibacter sp.
AGTTGATCCGGAGAACGCTGTGCTGTTAATGCGGCTGGCCGATGTTTTCAAACAACAGAAACGACCCGATTCAGCAGCCCACTATTTCAAAAGGCAATTTGCTATAAATGCAGTTTCAAACAGTGCGCCAACTTACCAGTCGATTGGCAGTTTCTTTGCGGAGATGAAAATGCCGGATTCTGCAGTGATATATTATAAAAAGGCAATTTCGGCTGATCCGGCATACATTACCGCTTATATCAATGCAGGTAACACCTATATGGAACTGGAAGAAAATGATTCAGCATTGGTTTACCTGCGCCATGCAGTTACAATCAACCCGGATAATTTTATAGCGGTATATAATCTTGGCCTGGTTTATCATGTGATGAATATTTATGATTCTGCTATCGTTTATATACAGCAAGCTATCCGTATGGAACCAGCCAGGGGAGAAACTTATTATCAATTGGCATGTACTTATGCCCTGCACAATCAACCCGAACAGGCTATTTTGTACCTGCGCCAGGCTTATGAAAGGGGATATAAGAATAAAGAAAGCCTGCTGACAGACCCGGATCTGTTTGAATTAAAGAACTACAAAGAATTCCAGGCCTTACTGGATAAGTATATTCCTGGCTGGAAGGAGCGGTAAATGAAAAGAGGGCTTTCATAATATAGCTTCATTTAATTTTTCCTGGTAATCATCACGTATCGTATATCTACTAATATAAAACATTGGGATGAAATTTGTTACGGCAGATCATCGATTAACCTTTGCCTTAAGAGGGTTATCTACGCAGCTTTTATTATTAAGAATTAAATAATTTAATGTTTGGCAAAAAAAATGTATTTTATACCCCAATTGGATCTTTTAACCGTATGGTTTTATCCTTTCCCCCTATTTAACCTTATCAAAATCCTCCTCCTTAGTTAACTGATCATTATTGCCATAGGCATAGGATGGTTAAGTTTTTTGTATTTCATACTTGATTGTTAGAGTATGCGATAGTCAAATATATATAGCTAAACAGGTAGTGTGATAGACATTTTTGTATAAACCAAATCTTATTGTAATGAGAATTAAGAATGTTTCCTCATTCAGAATGAAATTTTATTTTCTTCTTCTGGGTTCCTTATTTTGTATCACTTATTTACAGGCGCAGCAAACAAATATTTCAGATTATGTGATCTTTGGTGGCAGGAACGCACCGAATCAAACCACCCCCTCTGCACCCGGCTATGCAGTACAGCTGGGGTCATCCTCTAATATTCAGGGTGGTAATATTGGTAGCTATAATTTGGTGAAGTCAACCGGAAATTTAATCATTAATGGAAATATATACAGCGGCGGTACCATCCAGCTTGCTAATAGCAATGTTGTAACTGGAAATATGGCTGCAGGTCTGACACCTGCAGGTGTTTCCGGGACCATTGTATTAATAGGTTCAAGCGCCACTATCGGAAGCAGTGCAGTCCCCGGTAAGGGTAATATTGATGCAAATGGAAATGTGATAGTGGGCGGTGGAAATGTTTACGGAAAAGTAACAGTGCCAGCTCCTCAGGGTACTTATTCTTATTCAGGACCGGTACCTGCAGGTGGAGTTGTATATGGGACACCAACTCTTCCCACACTCCCTCAAATGCCAGCTATAAAAACTTTTACAATCCTTCCCAGTCCTTTGCCATCTGCTATAACGAATTCTACTACAGTCCTCCCAATTGGCAGCACACCAACTTCTGGATTATATGGTAATGTGACACTGGGAGGGAATAAGACACTTACTTTTAAAGGGACCGGGGTCTATGTTTTTAATTCCATTAAGAATACTGGGACTACTAACAATTTTGTGTTTGATTTTAATGGTAATACTACCGGGACTATTAAAGTGCAAGTATATGGAGATGTTGACGTAAATAAAATAAAAGCCAGTATAATCAATGGCAACGCTTCAGCTGCTTCCAGAATTTATTTTGAAATCCATGGGAGTGGTGCATCGTCTGGTGGTATAGCTTTTAAAATTGCAAATGGGTCTTCCTCTCAGGCTTCAAAATGGATAGGCTCTGTTTGGGCACCGTTTGCTGCCATTAATATTGGTTCTGGTACCGGTTCATCAAATATTACTGGGGCGCTTTGGAGTGGCACCCAGGTAAATATACAAAGCGGTGTAAACATAGATTTTGCACCCTTTATTTTTTGCGAACCTTTGATTGCAAATGCAGGTTCCGATCAGACAAAATGCCAAACCTTATCGGCTTTTCCCACTTCGTTTACAGTAGTTGGTTCAGCCAGTAATGAAACAGATCCATTATGGAGTGTGTTATCTTCCACAGGTACCGCAAATGCTACTATTTCAACCCCCGGTTCATTAAGTTCCGCAATAGCAGTGTCAGGTGCAGGCACGGTTACACTTCGTCTCACAGCAACAAGTAATGCTACACCATCATGCGGAAATGCAACAGATGATCTTGTATTGACAGTAAATCCATTGCCTGCTGCACCTGTAGTAACCTCTCCAGTGATCTATTGTTTAAATGCCATGGCTGGTGAATTGACGGCAACAGGAACAAATTTGCTATGGTATACAGCATCTACTGGTGGAACAGGAACCACCACTGCACCCACGCTTTTGACTGCCGCAGCCGGAAATACATCTTACTGGGTGAGTCAAACAAATGCCAATGGATGTGAAAGTCCCAGGGCGGAAATAGTTGTAACCGTAAACCCGTTACCTGCTGTACCCGGAGTAACAACACCAGTGATCTATTGTTTAAATGCTTTGCCAAGTGAATTGACTGCAACTGGGACAAGCTTATTATGGTATACAACATCAACGGGTGGAACAGGAAGCACTACTGCACCTATACCATCAACTGCCGCCGCCGGAAATACATCCTACTGGGTGAGTCAAACAAATGCCAATGGCTGTGAAAGTCCCAGGGCGGAAATTGTTGTAACCGTAAATCCGTTACCTGCAATACCCGGAGTAACAACACCAGTGATCTATTGTTTAAATGCTTTGCCAAGTGAATTGATTGCAACAGGAACAAGCTTATTATGGTATACAACATCAACAGGAGGTACAGGTAGTGCCACTGCACCTACACCATCAACGGCCGCCGCCGGAAATTCTTCCTACTGGGTGACTCAAACAAGTGCGGAAGGGTGTGAAGGCCCGAGAGCAGAAATAGTGGTAACAGTAAATCCTTTACCGAATGCTGATGCAGGCATAGATCAACCATTAGATTTTTCTACTGCAAATATCCTTACCGGTACTTCTACGACACCCGGTGTCTCTTATAGTTGGATGGCTACCAATGGTGGTATAATTACTTCAGCAACAAATAGTGCAGCAATTACAGTTTCTTCAGCCGGAACCTATACGCTTACAGTTACAGCTTCTTCAGGTTGTTATTCTTCTGATGAAGTTATAGTTACCAGTAAGTTAAATAGCATCATAGGATCTGAATTGCAAAAAATATATGATAGTTATGATCCTAATAACCCTAACCCTCCTTCTCCATTCTTTGGAATAAGGGACGGTTATGTCAAGATAGATGTAATTGTATTAGCGGGTTTTCGTCAGGATGTATATAATCTGCTGATTCAAACAGCTCCAATAAACTATGGACTTATCGATACTGTACCTAATGGACTAAGTGAGTTGACTATTACCGGTTATTACCCAATACTTAATTTGCCAAAACTGAATGCACTGGGAGCTATAATAAACTACGTCAGGCCATATTATGGGGCATTTAATAATGTTGGTCTTGTAAATTCGGCAGGGGATACTACCATGCGATCCAATTTGGTTCGTAGTGGTTACAAAATTGATGGTGAAGGTGTTAAGATTGGTGTTATTTCTGATAGTTATAATACAATAACAAGTGCTACTACTGCTACTTTGCCTTATGTTCCAGTACCGGGGGGAACGCAGACATTTACTACTAATACTGCTGCCCAGGATATTACCAATGGGGATCTTCCCGGAACAGGAAATCCTGTTGGGTATACTCAAAGCGTAACAGTCCTCCAGGATTTTCCAATCACACGTACAGATGAAGGAAGGGCTATGTTACAAATAATTCATGATGTGGCACCAGGTGCAAAACTTTATTTCCGCACCGGCTTTTTTACTGCCGGCGATTTTGCAAAGGGTATAAAAGAATTAAAAGATTCTGCCTGCACTATTATTGTGGATGATGTGACCTATATAACTGAACCATTCCTTAAAGATGGAATTGTGGCTAAAACAGTTAATGAAGTTAAAGATCAGGGGGTCTCTTATTTTTCTGCAGCCGGTAATTTTGGGAGCAAGTCCTATGAAAAGGAATTTACTCCTGTGGATGCTACTTCTATTGGGTTTGCCGGGAAGAAGGCGCATAATTTCGGAGGCGGGGATGTTTTCCAAAAAGTAAGACTGGCACCAGGTAACTATACCTTTGTATTTCAGTGGGTGGATGATATCTATTCTTTAAGCGAAACCGGCGGAACGAAACATGATATGGATATTTATCTGACAAAAAATACTGATGGAACAGGTTTGATAGGATTTAACAGGGACAATTTTAATGGCGATCCGATTGAATTGATTCCAGTTACTATTCCAGGTAGCGGCACCGATTCGACTGATTACAATGTTCTGATTATAAATAACAATATTGCCAGTAACCCCTCCCGGATCAAGTTTATTGTATTTCGTGGTGGTATACGATTTATGGAATTCAATGAAGGAAATTCTACCATTGTAGGCCAGGCGAATGCTGCTGGTGCTATTGCTGTAGGGGCTGCCAGGTATGATAAAGCTCCGCCATTAATCAATCCGGCACTTATTGAATCTTTCTCTTCAATTGGCGGTACATATGTTAATGGTTCTCCAAGACAAAAGCCTGATCTGGTTGCACCAGATGGTGTAAATACTTCCGTAAAATTAGGTCAGGATTACCCGAACAGCTCGTTAGACGGGTATTCCAATTTCTTTGGTACATCTGCTGCGGCCCCCCATGCAGCCGCAGTCGCCGCTTTGATTATGGAAGGAAAGAAAAAGTTCTTAGGACAGCTTACAACAACACCGGACGAAATAAGAAGCTTATTACAAACTACTGCGGTGGACATGGAAACACCAGGATTTGATCTTATTTCTGGTTACGGATTTATAGATGCTGATGCAGCTATGCGAACTTTTGCTGCACCAACTCCGGTGCAGATTGAGTTAGTGGTCCCAACGACTGTTATCCCGGGCGAAGAACAGTTTGAATTAACAATTACCGGAGAAAATTTCAGTACTAACTCGGTGATTTATATAGGTGGTGTCCCTGTGGCTACAATATTTGAAAATGCAAATACAGTTAAAGCCATAATTAATCCTTTTGAGGGCAATCCGGAAATAAAGGTTTATACACCATCCAAATCCGGTACAAATGGAACAGATGGCGGCTATTCTAACACTTTGTATTTCTTTGATGCCGATATAGTTATCAGTGCAGTCAGTATCGTCAAAAAATATGGACAGGAACTTCCGTCTTTGGATACTGTCATAACGATTAATGGTGTGTTGTTACAGGATACAACTTTGACATTAGCAGATATAGGTTTATCTGGTATGACTTTGACAACAGCTGCAACTACTACCAGTAATGTGGGTACATATGTAATAACGCCTTCCAGAACTTTTGATCATAATAATCCGGAGGATCTTGCCTTTTTGATAAAATATAACTACCAGTTTAATAATGGAACGGTTACTATCAACAAGATGCCATTAAGAGTGACTCCGGAAAATAAAACAATTACATATGGCCAGCATTTAGGCGATGTAACTTTTAATTATGAGTTTGACCCCAGTAATGTTCCTAATCCTGTTGCTTTCAAAAATGAAATTAAGGCGTATCATGATGCTTTTTTACCAGATAATGCGCTGGCTGTAGTGAAAGATTTTAAAAAGCCGCAGGCGGGGGGCTATGTTCTCAGCAATGCTGATCTTACTAATATGAATATGATTGCATCTTTTAAGGCTGTAAGAAATTCCCGTAAGTTCAAATTGCAGGATGGCATTCTGGTGCCACCTACTGATCCTGCTTCCTTTAATGTTCAATATCTTGTTGATATAGCATCAGAGTCAATTTTTAAATACAAAACAGATCCATCCAGAGCTGTTTTTTATCCTGTATATCCTTCTGTTAATTCGAAAGCATTGCTGGGCGCAAATGCATTAACCAGCAATACTGGTCAGGTAGAAGTGAATGGTTCTCTTATTCAGATGGTAAATGGTTCTTTAGTTCAAATGGTTAATACAGCAACAGGCCCAATGGTGCCTATTGTAAATGGATCGTTGATACAAATTGTGAATGGCACTTTAGTACAACTGGTCAATGGTGTGTATGAACCTGTGGTTAATGGATCACTGATTCAGATGGTCAATGGTACATTGGTGCAATTGGTGAATGGTGTATATGAGCCCCTGGCTAATGGTTCACTGGTTCAGCTTGTCAATGGTTCATTGGTGCAAATGGTGAATGGTTCACTGGTGCAGATGGTGAATGGCTCCCTTGTGCAGTTAGTGAATGGGGTGTATGAACCTGTGGCTAATGGTTCACTCGTACAGTTGGTGAATGGAACGTTGGTCCAATTAGTGAATGGTGTGCATGTACCTGTGGCTAATGGTACTCTTGTTCAGTTAGTTAATGGTTCACTGGTACAGATGGTTAACGGATCATTAGTGCAAATGGTGAATGGCATATTTGAACCTGTTCCAAATAGTACAGGTTTAGTTTTACCAATTATAAATGGTTCACTGGTGCAATTAGTTAACGGGAGCCTGGTACAATTGGTGAATGGAACTTATCAGCCTATTCCCAATGGTTCACTGGTGCAGTTAGTGAACGGCTCTCTGGTGCAGATGGTGAATGGTTCACTGGTACAGTTGGTAAATGGTTCATTGGTACAGTTGGTAAATGGTTCATTGGTGCAGTTGGTGAACGGTTCACTGGTACAGTTAGTGAACAGTAATACAATTGGTGCCGGTACACCCAATAATAATACTGCAGTAATTATTGACGAGGCTGATGTTGACCCATCAAATAATAACTGGATCGGTCCTATGTTTGGGATCAATATGATCACAGGCCTGGAAGCAGGACAACAATCATTGGTTCCGGGAGTATTGGTAAATTCTAATTTTGATATTACATATGGCCTGGGTACTGTAACAATCAATCCTGCCACATTAACTGTAACGGCGAATAATGTTCAACGGCCATATGGCGAAACTAATCCGGAACTGACTGTTACTTACAGTGGATTTGCAGCCGGAGAAGATCTGCAAACCAGCGGTATTACCGGGACTCCGGAGTTGAGTACTGCAGCCATTCCAACCAGTCCAGAAGGCACCTATCCAATTTCAGTTAGTACTGGAACATTGAATTCTGCAAATTATATTTTCAATTTTACTAATGGAGTATTGACAATCACGAATAACCCATGCTTATTAACTCACAGCACATTTAAAAATTTTGGCAGTACAGCTAATCCCGGTACAGCGACGAGTTTGTGGATGAGTTTAACAACCAAAGTTAGTGGCCAGCTTAATAGTCATGGCGATTACCTTGAATTCAAAGCAGGTACTATTACTTTTCAGTATGTTGTTTCCAATCCTATAATAAGTAATCTTGCTATTCCTGATGGCAGGATCGTTGCTGATAATAGTGTATCAACACCAATTACATCGTATGATGCAAACAGTAACACCTGGATTACCAAAGTTCCGGTTGGATTTAGTAGTACTTCTGATATTTTTATTACTGGTGCTATTATTAATTCCAGTAATGGCTTTAAAAAACAAAATGGCAACACCGGTTCTGTATTGAAAGGAATTTTTTACAGTACAAAACCCTTTAACGATCAATGGGCATATGCAATAGCTGCTTATCAACCTCAATTCACATATGCTCAAATTGACAATCCCGGTGAGGTTGTTTCTGTAAATGGAACTTATCGGGCGGGGACACCTACAACACAAGTACAATATCTTGTCAATGGCGCTAGTGGTGGTGGAGGTAACAATTATACAGGAAGCTCCAGTGCTTTCAATAATTTTACCGCTTGTGAAGCTGTAATTTCTTTTTCACGGTCAGCTAATCTGATTGTAGTGGATAACACAATTGAATCCTTTCCTGAAAGAACTGAGGCAAAGATCCTTTCCACTGAAAAAGAGGTACGGGTCATTCCAAATCCCGCTACTGATTTTATAACGGTGTCATATGTCCCGGACAGAACAGGCAGTTCAAAAATTGTAATCTACGGAATTGATGGAAGAAAAGTGCTTGAATCGGATTATGGTATTGCTAAAGCCGATGTATTGCAACAGAAAAGACTTGACATCAGTAAATTAATAAAGGGAATTTATTTTGTTCAGGTATGGACAGCAGATAAGGTTACAATAAAGAAAATAATCATAGCCCGGTAATCCGATTTGGTAGTATATTTTTCAACGGGAGTAAAAAAGTACTTATGCAAACAAAAAAAAATAAATTACTGTTATTACTTATTTGCTTTGCTATTAACGTTTATGCGCAATCACCGGAAAAACCGGCTGCGGGCAAAGCTGAGGATTCAACGACTGTTAATCTTTTGCTGCAACAAAGTAAAGAAATGCTCCAGGAGGATCTGGATAAAGCTATGTCACTGGCTGTACAGGCAAAAGAAATAGCTGAAAAAGTAAAATTTTACAAAGGCAAAGCATATGCCTTAAAAAATATGGGACTGGTCTATTATTTTCAGGGGAAGTACCTGGAGACTTTGGGCTACTGGAATGAATCTCTGGAGATTTTTGAGCAGATAAAAGATGAAATTGGGATCGCCAATTTATTAAATAATATAGCTGCCATTTATGTTGACCAGGGAGATGATGCAAGGGCTTTGGAATATTCACTAAGATCATTACAGCTCTCAGAAAAAGCAGGTGATAAACTAAGGATACTTTCTGCACTTAATACGGTGGGGAGTATCTATTTTAACAAAAAAGCGACATGGGATAAAGCACTTGGATATTTTATACAGGCGTTACCACTCTGTGATGAAATTGGCGATAAAAATGCTTTAGGTACAATATCAGAAAATATCGGGGAAATCTATTTTGAGAAAAATGATTTTGCTAATTCTTTGCTTTATTTTAATAAATCATTGGCGGCACTGGAAAATACCGTCAACAGTTCGTTTGCTTATAATGGTATCGGGAAACTATACTTGAAAGAAGGTGACTATACAAAAGCGTTAAATTATCACCAAAAAGCACTGACAATTGCAGAAAATTTCAGCAATAAAAAAAATATGGTATTGTCTTTTAAGGGGATAGCAAATGTGTATACTGCACAAAACGATTATTCTGCTGCGCTTATGTATTACAAGAAGGCAAGTACAATTGCCGAAGAAATTAAAGCCGCTCCTGATCTTAAGGATATTTACCATTTAATGGCAGATGCGTTTGCTAAAACAGAAGATTACAGGAATGCCTTTAAATACCGGTCATTATATGCTGATATAAAGGATACATTATATAATATAGAAACTGATAAAAAACTGGGTTCGCTTCAATTTGACTTTGATCTGGAAAAGAAGCAAAGCCAGATAAATCTCCTTACAAAGGATAAAGCGTTAACAGATCTGCAACTAAAAAGACAGAAATTTGCCAAGAATGCATTCATGGTTGGCCTGGCATTAATTATGATGATCGCATTACTGATTTTCAGGAACTACCGGATTAAAGTCAGGACACATAAAATTCTTGACCGCCAGAAGGGTGAAATAGAAAGTTTGTTATTAAATATTCTACCGTCTGAAGTAGCAAATGAACTGCAGGTATATGGGCATGCTATCCCAAGGAATTATGAATTTGTTTCTGTAATGTTTACCGA
>JAGPDJ010000058.1 GCA_018057635.1 Ferruginibacter sp.
AGGGTTATTTAGAATATCGAGCACATCCTGTTTTAAGATTTTTCCATTGGATCCACTGGGCGTAATGTTTTTGCTGTCTATTTTCTTATCGGCTATAATTGCAGCTGCTACAGGAGAAGCTTTTGTCTCATCAGCTACAGGTTCTACGGGTTTTGGTGCTGTTTCTTTCTTCTCAGGTACTGTGGCCTTTTCTGCCTTTTGTGCTTTTGCTTTTGAAGTTTCAGGCTGGCTGGCTTCTGTATCTATAGTTGCTACAATATCGCCAATGGCAAGGTTATCGCCCTCTTTTGCTATCTGCCTTATAACACCTGCTTTTTCTGCATTTATTTCAAAAGTGGCTTTTTCACTCTCCAATTCTGCTATAACTTCATCTCTATCAGCCCATTCGCCATCATTCTTTAACCATTTTACCAGGGTAACCTCATTTATGCTTTCACCTACTGTAGGTACTTTTATGTCAATTGCCATTGAATTTTACATTTAGATTTACAAATTTCGGATAAAAACTACTTATTTACGCACAAAATACCCAATATGAACGTTTAATAAATAAATTTCACCCGTTTGTGTGATAGGAAATGTGAGAAATTAATGTATTTTTACTTTCCAATCACCTTTGAAACGAGCCAACTATTAATTACCAATTACATATTGAAAGCCACCGATTACTAAGTTTTACATAGTCGTATTATTAAAATTAGATAGTTTTAACCTTATATTTAATTAAACTGTTATGATTCTGAAAAAAACATCTTTGTTGATGACATTAGTTTTATGCATGATCTGTTCACAGACTTTTGCCCAATTTTATAATAATGGAGCTACTGTAACCATACAGTCAGGTGGATTAATTTTTGTTCAGGGAGATGCCCAGATAAACTCCGGAACACTCACCAATGATGGAAAAATTGAAGTACAAGGTAATTTTTTAAATTCGGGCACTTATAATTCTAACACAAGCGACGACTCATTAATACTTACGGGTGGCAATAACATTACCCTCACCTTAGGCAGTTCTACCGTTAATAATTTAATGGTAAATAAAACTGCAAACAGCAATAATGTTACCCTTGGTTCTAATATAATGGTGAATACCAAGCTTGATTATCTTTCCGGAAATTTGACCACCGATCCTTTAAATACAAACTTTGTGTTTGCTGCACCAGTAAGCACAATTTTTAATTTTGCTGCAAACCAGGAAATCACAGGAAGAGTAAGCAGAACCAACTGGACAAATGGAACGGCTTATGTATTTAACCAACCCAATATGCAGGTAACTACCAACGGCGGTACAGCTCCTACTTCTTTCACCGTAAATATGATTCCACAAACCGGTGGTGGCGATCCATCTTTAAATGAAAGAGAAGTAAAAAGACAATTTCAATTTACCACGCCTGATGGGAGTGGTTTTACTTCGGATGTACGCTTTGCATACATTGACGGCGAGTTGAATACCAATACAGAACCAGGTCTAGCTCCATGGTTTTTAGATGGCGTTTCAGAATGGAATGGTAAACTTAGTTCCCTCACAAAAGATGCTAGCAACAATTACGTTCAATATGATGGTATAACAACAACAGAACTGGCAAACGAATGGAAACTTGCTGATGCTAAATATAGCATGAATGCAACGGCAATATTACGTGGGCCATGGAACAGTGGTAGTTCATTAATGAATACCGGCCTTAATAACAATGGAATAATTCCTTTGAACCAACCCTATAGTGTTTCTCCATTTAATTATACTGGTACAGAATCTGTCATAGCTATACCCAATGCCAATGTTGTAGATTGGGTATTAGTGGAATTAAGGAAACCAACACCAGCCTTACCTGAGAACGCAACTTCGGGTACAATTGTTGGTAGAAAAGCCGGCTTTTTATTAAATGATGGAAGTATTGTGGATCTGGATGGAGTTACACCCATTGCATTTGATATTTCCAAACAGGGAGATGCGTTTATTGCCATACGCCATAGAAACCATTTGGGTATTTTGAGTAATTTGATCCCCTCAAATGTTAGCGGAAGTTTTACCAACGATTTTACTGTGCTGTCAAACAATTTTAAAGACAATATTAATGCTACTTCTGACCCTGTTGTATTGCTTGCAGGCGCATCGGGAAAGTATGGAATGTGGGCCGGAGATGCCAATAAAAATAATATTGTAAACGGAACCGATTTCAGCGTAGTTAGAAATGCAATTGCGGCTTCTGCAGAAGGCTATATTTTAACCGATATCAATTTAAGCGCTTCAATAAACGGAACAGATTTGAGTATTACCAATAATACCATTTCCCAATCAGGATCGAGCAGCCAGGGAAAACAAATTCAACCCATTTATCCACCCAACACAATTAAATTTGCAAAATCAAGTTTGCCCGAATAAAAAAAATATAATAACATTCTTTACCTGAAATATACTTCGATGAAAAAAATATTACTTACATCATTATTTGCCTGTTTTTTACTTATTTCATATAATCAAAGTAAAGCTCAGGATGTGGAATGGCGCCTGGTAGATGCAACATTTACGCCTACAGACCCAGATGGCGCTGGACCTGCTACAGGCATTGCTACTTTTAAATTTCAGATACGTTCCAGGGGAGCAAACATTCCTAATATTGATGTACTGTCAATTGGCTTTAGTTACCAGTCTGCTTTGTTAATGCCTCCAACAAATCCCGGTTGTGCTATTGTAGCCAACCCGGCAAATGTAAATGTAGAAGCTCCCTGGTCAACAAATGGATTCCAGTTTGGCGCTTTTAATCATTGCAATATTTTTACACAAAATGTTTCAGGAGAAGTATATGACAGGAGAACTGCCGGAGCATTTTATGGCACTCCAATTACTTTACTGAATACCTGGATGGATGTTTTAACCATTACCATGTGGACAAAAGGAGCAAGCATTCCACAAGGTGGTTATGTGATTACCAATTCAGGTTCAAGTTCTACCGATCCTATACCAAAACGGTTTAATACTTATTCGGTTTCTGATCCTGATGGAAATGAATATCCTTCTTACACACTTACCTACGAAACACCATTGGCTATTACCGGCGCTGTACCGGTAAACTTCAGCAATGCATCAGTTACCTGCATAACCAATGGGGCCTCTATTTCCTGGAATACAGCAAGTGAAAGCAATACCCATTATTTTGATGTATTAAAAAGTACAGATGGCGGAACAAGCTGGCTGATCGTTGGCAGAAAAAATGCTGCTGGTAATTCAGCAATTAACCGTAGTTATCAATACCTCGATCTGGATGCAGGTAGCGCATTATATAAAATAAAATTATATGATAATGACGGGCATACAAGTGAAACACAGGTACTACGCTCTACCTGCGAAACCCGTAACGCCATTACTGCAATTGTTTACCCTGTTCCTGCAAGAGACCAGGTAACCCTTGCTATTAAATCTGCAAAAATGATAAAAACCACTTTGCAGGTAATTGATGCTAAAGGTTCGCTGGTACAGCAGTTTGAAACTACTTTAAACATTGGCAGCAATAATATTTATATTAATAGCAGTAAATTTGCTTCGGGAGAATACAGGATTATTAGTACCAATAAAGAATTGTTACTCAACAAGAAATTTATTATTGCCCGCTAAGAAATTATAGGCTTTATTCAATTTTTAAAAGCTCCTTAAAATTAAGGAGCTTTTTATTTTAAACATTTTTCAAAAATTAAACCTGCATTAGCGGTAGTTACCTTTACCACTTCATCAATACTTACTTGTTTTATTTCTGCAATTTTTGCTACTATATAGGTAAGGTAACTGCTCTCATTTCTTTTTCCCCTATAGGGCACTGGCGAAAGATAAGGAGCGTCAGTTTCCAGTACCAGGTGCTTTAAATCTATCTCCTTTAAAGTTTCTTCCAAACCCGACTTTTTATACGTAACTATTCCGCCAATACCAAGGTAAAAATCCAAATCAATAATTTGTCTGGCTTCATGTAAGGTTCCTCCAAAACAATGAAAAATGCCATTAAGCTTTGTATCCCGGTATTGTTTAATTACATCAATGGTTTCCTGCATGGCACTACGGGTATGCAACACTATTGGTAAATTATACTGTAATGCCATTTCAATTTGGTTCTCAAGGGCTTTGTATTGCTCCTTTGCAAATTGGGTATCCCAGTAAAAATCGAGCCCAGTTTCACCAATTGCGGCAAATTGCCTTTGTTCCAAAAGCAACTTTATATGATCCAACTCATATAAATAATTATCTTTTACTGAACAAGGGTGCAAACCAATCATGGAAAAACATTTTCCGGGATATTTTTTTTCCATATCCATCATTTCGTTATGGGTTGAACCATCAATTGCCGGGAGAAAAAATTGATTAATCCCAGCATCCGCAGCTCTTTTCAACATGTTATCTACATCTTCTTTAAACTCCGGAAGGTACAAATGGCAATGAGTATCAATGATCATGGTAAATATGAAAATTTAAGTTTTTAAAAATGCCTCATACTTTTATAAAAAATTTAAAAAAATATTTTGTTAATAATAAACCTATCCGTAACTTGGCAACAGTTTTCATAGGGTACGGATTAAAAACGGGCCAGGGTGTCTACCCAGGCCCATTTTATTTTATATCATTTAGGTGTATGGCTTCAAACGTAAACCCTTTTTTTGTATAAAATTGTAACAATTTAGGCAAAGCATATTCAAGATTTTTCCAGGCTTTTTCACTATCATGCATTACAATTATTGACCCGTCCTTTGTATGTGTAATGATGTTCTTAAGGCATTTTTGCCCCGAAATATTTTGATCAAAATCTCCACTCAGCACACTCCACATGATATTTTTTAAAGCAAAACGCTGCGAAGAAATTGCCCATTGTTGATTCCTTGTAAATTTACCATAAGGTGGCCTGAACAATTTTCCACAAATGAATTGTTGAGCCTTTTCAACATTTTGCAGGTAAATTTCATCCTCGGTCTTCCATCCATTTAAATGATTATGAGTATGGTTGCCGGTTGTATGTCCTTCATCCAATATTCTGTTATAAATGTCTTGATTTTTCAAAACATTTTCCCCTACACAAAAAAATGTGGCCTTAGCATTATACTTCTTTAATTCGGTTAATACATAAAGTGTTATATCTGGATGAGGCCCGTCATCAAACGTTAAATAAATCTTATTTGCGCCTGCTGGCATCTTCCAAATTAAATGAGGAAATAATAATTTGGCCCAAAAAGGCGTTTTCGTTAAATAAAACATAGGCAAATTTATTTTAAATTCCTTTAAACCTTTAATTAAACCACTCGTCATAGATTAACAAAAAATATACATTATGAAATCATTAAAATTTTCAATCTCAATGCTGGCTTTGGCAACTGTACTTTTTACGGCCTGCAAAAAAGACGACAGCTCAAATCCAGGTGATGAAATGGCCATTACATCTGACCTGAGCAGCAAACAAGCCACTACCGATATTATGGTAGAAGATGACAATGCCTTATTATTTTCCATTACCGATGAGGAAAACCTAAGCGGAGGAAAACTTTCCGGTGGCGGGCAAACCCCAAGTTTTGTTTGTGCCACAGTTACAGTAACACCTGCTTCAGGCTTTCCAAAAACCATTACGCTTGATTTTGGCAGCGGATGTACCAACCCAGGCACCGGAGTTACCCGTAGTGGAAAAATGATTTTTGTACTTAGCGACTCGCTGCGTCATGTAGGCTCCACTTCGGTTCTTACATTTGACAACTATTATGTAAACGGATTTAAAAGGGAAGGTACTATTACCTGGACGAATGTAAGCACTCCGGGCCATCGTAGCTGGACAAGGCAGGTTGTAGCCGGTAAAATTACAGCGCCAAGCGGTGCATGGTGGCTTCACAATGCATTAAAAACCATTACCCAGGTTCAAGGTATGGGAACCATTATTCCTGCAGATGATGCTTTTGAAACCACAGGTTCGGGCACTGTTGTAAATTCCAACAATGTAACCCGAACTTACACAGTTTTAGAAGCGCTTTTAACAAAAAATATTTGCCATCACATTGTAGCCGGCAGGCTTAAAGTAGAAGGGCCGCAACATTATGCCATTATTAATTACGGTAATGGTGCTTGTGATAATATTGCAACCATTTCAATTGACGGGGGCAATCCATTCCCTATACAGCTTCCATAAATAATTTCTAAATAAAAAATATTAAGCTGCTCAAATAATTGGGCAGCTTTTTTATTGGCTTTTGGTATGCTTATCTTTGCAGCCATAATATTTTTAAAATTAAATGAAAATTAGGACCCGATTTGCACCAAGCCCAACAGGCGGCCTCCACCTTGGTGGCGTAAGAACTGTTTTATACAATTATTTATTTGCCCGGCAAAATGGCGGCGATTTTATTTTACGCATTGAAGATACCGATCAAACTCGTTTTGTAACCGGTGCAGAAACCTATATTACAAACTGCCTGGAGTGGTGCGGTTTAATGCCCGATGAAAGCCCGCAGGCAGGTGGCGCTTTTGGCCCTTACCGTCAAAGTGAAAGAAAAGATTTATATCTGAAATATGCAAAGGAATTAATAGAAAAAGGATTTGCTTATTATGCATTTGACAGTACCAGCGAATTAGAAAAAATGCGCAACGATTTAAAAACAGAAGATAACCCTTCTCCTCAATATGACAGTAAGGTAAGAATGAAAATGAAAAACTCATTATCCTTAGATGAAGCTGAAACCCAAATGAAAATAAATTCCGGTGAAGCCTATGTTGTAAGAATAAAAATACCAGATAATGAAACCATAAGTTTTAATGACATGATACATGGTGAGGTGAGTTTTGATTCTTCGGTTGTAGATGATAAAGTTCTATTAAAAGCAGACGGCATGCCCACTTACCATCTTGCAGTAGTGGTTGACGATTACCTCATGAATATTACTCATGCATTCAGAGGAGAAGAATGGCTCAGTAGTGCACCTGTGCATATTTTACTGTGGAAATATTTATTTGGGTTAGATAAAATGCCCCAATGGGCTCATCTCCCATTAATATTGGGCCCCAATGGGAAACTCAGTAAAAGAGATGGCGCAAAATACGGATTCCCTGTATTTGCCATGAACTGGACCGACCCTAAAACCAATAATTTTACCGAAGGATTTAAAGAAAAAGGATTTTTGCCCGAAGCTTTTATTAATATGCTGGCCATGCTCGGCTGGAATGATGGCACTACTCAGGAAGTTTTTTCACTGGATGAACTTATACAAAAATTCAGCATAGAAAGGGTGCATAAAGCAGGTGCAAAATTTGATTACGAAAAAGCCAAATGGTTTAACCAGGAATGGATAAAAAAATTAGATAATGAAGTGCTAAGCCAAAGGGTTGCAGAAATCTTAAAATCAAAAGATATAAAAATTGCTAACAACAATTATTTAAACAATGTAATTTCTTTGGTAAAAGAAAGATGTACATTGTTACCTGACTTTTACGACCAAACATCGTATTTTTTTAAACCCCCTGAAACATTGGATATTACTGCAATTCAACCCAAATGGAACAAAGAAAAAAGCAGTTTCTTTTTTGAATATTTGCAATGCCTTTCTTCAACCACTCAATGGGATAGCCATTATTTAGAAACTGAATTTAAAACCCTGGCAACTCAAAAAAATATTAAACCCGGGGAGTTACAATTGCCCTTTAGAATAATGCTGGTAGGCGGTAAATTTGGCCCGGCTGTGTTTACCATTGTAGAAATGATTGGCAGGGAAGAAACGATTAAGAGAATTAAAAATGCCTTAAATTTACTGGACGCATGATAACCAACCGGCCCATAAGGGTTTTAGTAGCAAAAGTAGGCCTCGATGGCCACGACAGAGGTGCAAAAGTAATTGCCACTGCATTAAGAGATGCAGGCATGGAAGTAATTTATACCGGCCTTAGGCAAACGCCTGAAATGGTGGTAAATGCTGCCCTGCAGGAAGATGTAGATGCCATTGGTGTAAGCATCTTAAGCGGCGCCCACATGACCGTTTTTCCAAAACTCCTGCAACTGATGCAGGAAAAAGAGATGCAGGATGTATTATTAACCGGAGGTGGTATAATACCCGATGAAGATGCACAACACTTGTACCAATTAGGCTGTGGAAAATTGTTTGCCCCCGGAACACACACCCTTGAAATTGCCGGATATATAAAAGAACAGGTTACCCAAAAAAGAAATTTTTAATCTTTATTTTTTACAATCATGATTTTTGACTCCTTACTTTTTACTATTGAAAATAATATTGCACTTATTACCATAAACCGGCCCGATAAACTGAACGCATTAAATAAACAAGTGTTTAATGA
Organism: Ferruginibacter sp.; assembly: GCA_018057635.1. The sequence continues at coordinate 8,309 of JAGPDJ010000058.1, forward strand.
CCTGGATAAAGCTGCAGATGAAGTAATTGAAAATGCAGCAATAAAATCTGCAATTATTACCGGTTCGGGCGCAAAAGCTTTTGTTGCAGGAGCCGATATAACCGAGTTTGCCTCATTAAGTATTGTAGAAGCAAAACAACTTTCGGAAAGAGGGCAGCAGGTTTTTTTTAAAATTGAAAATAGCCCCAAACCTTTTGTTGCCGCAGTAAATGGCTTTGCACTTGGTGGAGGTTGCGAACTGGCCATGAGTTGCCACTTTAGGCTTTGCAGCGATAATGCAAAATTTGGTCAACCCGAAGTAAACCTGGGGCTTATACCAGGCTATGGCGGCACACAAAGGCTAACACAACTTATTGGCAAAGGAAAAAGTATGGAATTGCAAATGACGGCACAATTAATAGATGCCCGGGAAGCCTTAAGGCTTGGCCTGGTAAACTACGTTACCACACAAGACGAATTATTAACCCGAACCAAAGAAATACTGGCAACAATAAACAGCAAAGCCCCGCTATCCATTGCAAAAATAATTGAATGCGTCAATTATGCTGCTACTTCGGGTAACTACAATGGGTTTGAAAATGAAGTGGAAGCTTTTGGCTTCAGCTTTGGCACAGAAGATATGATAGAAGGCACCAGCGCCTTCCTCGAAAAAAGAAAAGCTGAATTTAAAGGAAAATAATTTGTGGCTTAATAAGCCCTTGCAAACAATACCCTTTGCTTACTTGGCTTGCCGGAAAAAACACATTTCCCTTCTTCAAATTTTGCATCTAATGGGATGCATCGTATAGTAGCCTTTGTTGCTTCTTTAATTTTTTCTTCTGTTTCAGCAGTACCGTCCCAATGGGCGCTTATAAAGCCGGGCTGTTCATCCAAAAGTTTTATAAATTCATCCCAGTTGCCGGCACTCCTGGTATTTTCGTTTGTAAACAACAATGCTTTATTAAAAATATTTTGCTGGATGGTTGCCAATAATTCGGTGCAATACACATCAATACCTTCTATACTTACCGATGCTTTCTCCTTGGTATCACGGCGTACAAGCTCCACTACATTGTTTTCTACATCTCTCAAGCCTATTGCCATTCTTAGCGGAACACCTTTCATTTCATACTCAGCAAATTTCCAACCCGGCCTTGCATTTTCACTATTATCATATTTAACTCTTATACCCTTAGCTTTAAGGCCAATAATAATTTCATTTGCTCTTGCATCTATAACTGTTTTACTTTCTTCGCCTTTGTATATAGGCACAATTACCACTTGGAGCGGTGCTATTTTTGGAGGTAAAATAAGGCCATCGTCATCACTATGCGCCATTATTAATGCACCAATCAACCGGGTACTTACGCCCCAGCTTGTGGCCCACACAAACTCTTTTTTATTTTCTTTATTTAAAAATTGAACATCAAATGCTTTGGCAAAATTTTGGCCCAGGAAGTGGGAAGTGCCTGCCTGTAAAGCTTTACCATCCTGCATGAGTGCTTCAATACAATAAGTATCTTCAGCGCCTGCAAATCTTTCGCTTTGAGATTTTACGCCTTTAATAACCGGTAATGCCATATAG
>JAGPDJ010000401.1 GCA_018057635.1 Ferruginibacter sp.
GCCACTCTGCTGCCACCGGCGGATACCCTTAAACATTTTTTGCTCAGTACCGTTTTGCATAACCGTTTTGTAATCAAAATTATTACAACGGATCACTACAAATAAGATGGGTTGGACGGTGGGTTACCTTGGGGTTACCATTGCTGAACTCTTCAGCGCCGAAGATCTGTTCAAAGACGTAAACTCCGTCGATAAATCACTTATGGAAAAAATATCCCGCATCGACAGCCTGGATAAAAAAGAAAAAGCCGCCTTCTTTACCAAGCTCGATGCTCTCGTGGCAAAGAAAAAATTAAAAGATAACCTTTCTAATTTGCTGCAACTGGTACAGTAACTGGTTAATAGCAATGAGAGAAAATCCGTCAGATTTAACTTAAGCTATCTTTATTGCTGACTCTCAATTTTAATAGGAATATATAAAGAATCTTCAATAGAAGACTTAACAGAAGGATTTTTAAGATTAAGTATTAATCCAATCTCATAATCCCCTGGACTTGTAAACTTCTTAATAAACAAAACTCCTTTATTATTATTAATACTATCAAGCTTTACAACTTCACTATGATATAAGCCATTTTTACCCTTTTCAATAATTTTACTTACATCAATGTATTTCGGTGGTACAATTGTATAAAATATTAGTTTGACAGTATCTGAAGTTGTTAAAGTTTCTCTCTCATATATGCAGTAAATAAACTTTTTGGGTTGAGAAACTATTTCACCACCCTCATTAAAGCTAAAGGAAAATAGTTGGTCTGTGTCATTTTTCATGAAGTACATATCCTTTAACCTTCCAATAGGTGAATATTCCTTTTGAACTCCAAATAAATGACCTTCTAGCCTGAAAGATTCTGACTTCAAAACACCATCAGGATAATACCATTTTACTATGGAGTCTGGCTTAGATTTCTTATAACATGCCGTCGCCTTCAAGTTCCCATTATCATAATATTCTCTTTGCTCACCACTTAGAAGGTTATCCAGATAGAAATATAAATACCTTATTCTACCATTTTCGTAATATTCCTTATATAATCCACTCTTTTGTTTGTCATTATTAATGTAAAACTCTCTCGCTAATTCTCCATTAGTGTAATATTCCTTCACCAACTTTGCATTACTTGAATTTTCATTGCATGATTGACCGATGTAAAAGAAGAATACTAGTGTTAGAAAAATTATCTTTTTATTCACTTAAATCTAGTTTTGTGTTTGAGAACGATTTTTTCTTAACTGATTTATTTTCCTGGCTGTTTTGTTAACATGTGACGAATCCTTGTTTTTAAACCCACACACAGAGCAATCGTCCCGCTTTTTTTGAGTTTCTGGGATTGTATCTATCGTTGTGTTCCTGCCTGGGTCAAGTCCTTGGGAATTATACTTCTCCAAGTCTTTGTTCAATTTATCTACAGTCCCCTCAAAGTTTTCTCCTAGCAAATCGTTTAAGCTTGGCGGTTCGATAGTAGTTGGGCTTTTAACATCCATACCCAACAAAATTGGCTCAAAAACATCATTCCATAAGCCCATATCAACAAAAATAGTCTTTGCTTCTGAGTTAGGCTTTGAACCAGTTACATCGTTTGAATAAATGGTTGAGTTCCCTCCATAAGTAAGCACTTGCAATCCAAAAGTATGTTGTGGGCGATTAACAGTTTTACCCAAATAATTCCAATCAGATTCTGAAAGTAAGTACGTCATCTGCACTGTAATGGCTTTACCTTCCTCAATTGAAGGTAAACCCATACCAGTACTATAAACATCAACAACTTTAGTTTGTACCGTATATAATGTTCCTGAACCTAATGCCCCATTGGGAGTATATAAGTTGCCTTGAGTAAACCATCCTGTTGTTTGTTTTTCAACTGAAATAGTTTGAACCATGTGTGTAGTTTCACCTCCACTATCTCCATTTGGTTCATGAAAAAAAGTATTAGTAACTGTCGTAAGATAATACACGGCTTCTCTTCCATCTACATCGACATGTGCAATAGGAGAATTTGATGCAAACTGATACGGTGTTAGTTCAGGATAAGTTCTTGACAACGGATCCACACTCAGAAACTTCCCAATCCCCGGATTATAGATCCTGAACCCGTAATCATAAGCCGTCAGGCTGTTCAGATCCTTGTCCTTTTCCTTCCCGTTAAACCCATACCTATACCCGCTCTGCGCCTCGTACTTACGCCCAGGCATACTCATCCCAAAGGGATAAGCTAAAATAAAAGGTGATTTGCCAGGTCAGCTATTGGTTTTCAAAGAACTACCTCATTTAAATTTACTTAAAAAGAGGCAAAAGTCGGTGCATTTTTGGCAAAAAAATGCTTACATTCATTCTAATAGCTTGTTTTGCGCCGCCCTGACTTTTTCGTTTGTATGCTGTTGTGAAATGACTACATACCGGTAGAATTCCTTGCTTCCAGGTGCATGACCGGAGATCCTTCTTACGGTGTTTTCATCCACCCCCAGCATCAGTAATGTAGTAATAGCAGTACGACGCATGGTATGTGCCGATATATGATCATAAAAACGGAAGGTTTCACCATGTCTGGTCCTGATCTCCACTTTTTCGCCTCTTTGCTGCCGGTATTTCGGGTGATAATTTACCCATCCGGCCTCCCGGATCAGTTTTTTCAGCTGAATATTGAAATTTGACCCGGCAACCCTGGGTAAAAGATATTTACCACCTTTTTTTTTAGCCGGTTTATCACTTCAACGTAACCCACCGACCAACCCATCTTTTTCGTAGAGATCCTTTGGAATAATTTTGTTTACAAAACGGTTATGCAAAACGTTACTGAGCAAAAGATGTTTAAGGGGATCCGCCGGTGGCAGCAGAGTGG
>JAGPDJ010000059.1 GCA_018057635.1 Ferruginibacter sp.
CCTTTATAATCGGCTTCAAACCTTTTTAAGATCAGGGGTAATTCCATGGTTCCAAAAAAAGCATCAACCTCGGGAATTTCCTGTTCAAGGTTCTGCCGATAGCGCTCGCTTAAACAACCGGTAACATAAACCTTATCCAGTTTACCCCGTTTTTTCAGTTCCACATTATCTAATATGGTATTGATGCTTTCCTCCTTGGCCTTTTCAATGAAGCCACAAGTGTTAATTATGACAATATTATGGTCTTTTTTTGCGTTCTCATGAACGGTATCAATATCATTTGCAAGCAACTGGCCACTTAGTACTTCACTATCTACCATGTTTTTGCTGCAGCCCAATGTGATGATGTTTACCTTATCTCTTTTTATTGATTTTGTCTTCATAAATATGGCGGCAAAGGTAGTAAAAGATACGGGCTAAGCTTTAAGCTGAAAAACAAATAGCCTTAAACAGTTGATTATTAACAATAGTTGGTAAATATTGTAGTTTATACGACAAGCTACTATTAAAAAATAGTTATTTTTACAGCCATGAAATTGAAAGTTGCCCTCCTCGATTTATATGAAGGTGTAGCCAACCAGGGCATGCGTTGTTTACGTGAGATCCTTAACCAATTTGGAGAGATCAATCAATTCGATGTAGAAGTGGATGAATTTGAAGTAAGGCTTCAACATAATTTACCTGGTCTTGATTACGATATTTACATTTCAAGCGGCGGACCTGGCAGCCCATTAGACAGTGAAGGAAGTGAATGGGAAAAAGTATATTTCAACTGGCTGTCTGCTATTGAGCAATTCAATGCAAACCCTGCCAATGCTATAAAAAAACAGGTATTCTTTATCTGCCATTCTTTTCAACTTGCCTGCAGAAACTACGGTATTGCGGAAGTTTCAAAAAGAAAAAGCACTTCTTTTGGCGTATTCCCGGTACATTATTTATCCGATGCCGATAATGAGCCCATTTTTGAAGGGCTTCTGGATCCTTTTTATGCAGTTGACAGCCGGGATTACCAGGTGATTGAGCCCCGGCACCAAAAGCTTAAACAAATGGGAGGAACCATACTTGCCATAGAAAAGAACAGGCCACATGTTCCACTGGAAAGAGCAATCATGGCCATTCGTTTCAATGAAAATATGATTGGCACCCAATTCCATCCCGAAGCCGATGCCATTGGTATGCTATTATACCTTAAAACCCCCGAAAAGAAAGAAACGGTAATTGCCAATCATGGAGAAGAAAAATGGAAATCAATGATCGAACACCTCAACGACCCGGATAAGATCATGTATACCTACGCTCATATCTTACCAAATTTCCTGAACCAGGCTGTTAGTAAGATGGAATTGGTTTCAGTTTGATTGTCTTCTTTTATAAATTACACCCTTAGTTATACTACTTAAAGTAAAAATTGTCTTGTTTTGTAAACTGATTTATAGTTAATTTTAACTCCCTTCAAGTTTTAAAATTAGTTTACATGGAAAGATCATTAAGACAGGAATTCAATAAGAATTTTACGGAAGAAAAGTACAAGGCCTATATGGCGGAAATTGAAGCTTTACACCCAGGTGCGCTCGATTTCAGGAATGCTGAAACACCCATATTTATCAACAAAGATTTTAAGAATAAGATGCTGGGTGCCTGTGAAGACATCATTGATGTGATCACAACTCCCGGATTTAAAAAATTAACGGAACGAAGTATACCGGATGATCTGAAAATACCGGGTGAAGATTCCCATCCGCAGTTTGTTGTATTTGATTTTGGCATTTGCAAAAATGATAACGGTGATATGGAACCGCAGTTGATAGAAATGCAGGGTTTCCCTACCTTATATGCATTCCAGGCATTCCACAGCGAGATAACTGCCCGTTATGCAAATGTGCCAGGCAACTATTCTCCTTACCTGAATGGTTACGACAAAGCATCCTATATCAATGATTTAAAAGAGATCATTGTTGGAAACCATGCTGCGGAAGAAGTTATCCTGCTGGAAATATTCCCCGAAAAACAAAAAACAAGGATCGATTTTTATTGCACGGAAACTTTACTGGGCATTAAAACCGTTTGTCTTACCAGCTTAAAATCTGATGGCAATATCCTTTATTATGATAATAACGGAAAAAAAACAGTCGTAAAAAGGATATACAACCGGCTAATTTTTGATGACCTTCAACAACAGGAAGGACTGGAAGGCATCATAGACCTGAATAAAAAATACGAGGTGGAATGGGTTCCGCATCCAAACTGGTTTTACCGCATCAGTAAGTTCACATTACCATTTATACAAAACCGTTATGTTCCGGAAACTTTTTTCCTGAATGAACTCAAGCAGCCGGTGAACCTGGAAGAATATGTTTTAAAACCATTGTTCTCTTTTGCAGGCATGGGTGTTGTGATAGATGTAACAGCCGAAGACATCAACCAGGTGCAGCATCCGGAAAACTGGATCCTGCAGCGCAAAGTAAATTATGCATCCATCATTGAAACCATGGATGAACCGGCCAAAGCCGAGATCAGGCTTTTCTATTTCTGGAAAGAAGGCTGGGAAAGGCCTGTTGCGGTGCATAACCTGGCCAGGCTTAGCAAAGGAAAGATGATCGGCACCCGCTACAACAAAGACAAGAGCTGGGTTGGCGGTTCGGTAGCATTTTTTGAAAACGATTAATAAAAACTTATGAAAAACGGATCTGCAAGATTTGATTTTTACCTGGAAAAACTGGAAGGCCTTATTAAACAATCAATGAATGAAATAAACCCGGCATTGTGGTTATACAACAATGACGCCCGTACAGTTATTTTCATGTTGGAAGGACTTGCCAAACTTTATGCAGGCTTACATAATAAAAAAAGATTTGAAAAAATAAAAGATGATCTCAAACTGTTGGAAGACGGGCTCGGGGCTATTGACTATTATGATGCATTTGCCAGGGAATTCGCGACAAACAACAATTTTCCCACAGAAATAATTTCCTATTTACAGGCGCAGACAAGGGAAAAAATACAACACCTGAATGACATACTCCAGCAAAGAAACTGGATCGGTGAAAATGCAGACCGTATTAAAAAGATCCGCAAAAAATTAAATGACGCAGACTGGATGAAAGATAAGGAAGAGGTTGAAAGCATAGAAAAATTTTACAAAAATTCAGTTGAAGATATTATCGAATTCTTTGCATCTGTAAATAATAAAATAACTGAGATTGAAAGCCAGGTTCATGAACTCAGGCGAAAACTCAGGTGGCTGAGCATCTATCCCAGGGCCTTGCAGGGAGTTATTCAACTTACAGATCATAATGCAAAAGAAGATCATCTTGTAAAGTATTTAACGGAAGAAACCATTCACTCCCCTTTCAACAAAATGCCAGATGCCGGTAACAACCGGTATTTCCTGATGCTGGAGAAAAATTATTTTTTATCATTAAGCTGGGTGATTTCATCATTGGGCAAACTGAAAGACAACGGCCTGAGGATCGTTGCAATTTCAGAAGCCATTCAACAGATCAAAAAAACAGGCAAACCTGAATCACTCGCACTTGCTTATCATTTATTGGGAGAACAACATCCAAAACTCACAACAATTTTATCAGAATCATCCGGCATTTGTGAAACTTATTTTATGGAAAAGAATTTAGATAAGCTGGTAGTGGGAGTTTCGGGAATAAGTGGAAAATAGATATGCGGATGATACAAATAAAACATAGATACAAGGATTGAACGGATAAAATAGATTAACGCGGATATATTTATAATTAAATATGAATAAAACTGATTGCATTTATCCATCTTATCTGCATGATCAGTGTCATCTGCGTATCTATTGAATTATCCTTTTAAATCTGCAGCAGCAGCGTTATCCGCGAATCTATCAATTAACAAACCACCATTGTATACCAAGCCGGAAAATAAAACCCTGTGTTGGGTAATGCGGAGCAGCAAAATTATTATTAATAAAACCGAAGCCATTTGCGAAACTTACCGTATTCAGGTTTTCTGCCCGAATATATGCAGTAAACCCTTTTATACGGAAATGGACAAACGCAGCAACATCGGGGAGGTTCTTAATGGTTACAGAATCCTGTGGCATAAATTGCCCCATCACCGGTGAGTAATTATTTGCCTTGTAGCCTGTATAATACCTGGCTTCCAGCCCGGTACTGATGTTCAGGTTCTTATAAAACCTCCCTTCAAAAGCAAGCCGGTTTCGGGTAAACAACAATGGTAACTTTATGGGTGCAGCACCATCAGTTTGCTGAAACACCAGGTCGGCATAATAATTCCAACGCTTACTAATCCTGAATTTCTTTGAAGCAAAAACCTGTATAATATTGATCAGTTTACTGTACTGTGCTGTTTTATAATAATTGCTGAAAAAAGTATAGTTGGTAACCAGGTGATTTTTAAATCCTATACTAATGAAAGGGTTGTTTATTGTAGCACCAAAAGAGGTGATATTCTCTTTGTTGAAATTATTATTATTCCCCAGGTTAAAAGCAGAACGGTTATCAAAGATGAAAGAAGGAGTTCGGTTCACATTCCTGAAAAACAAATTGATGCTGCCAAATCTTTTGTTGAGAAAACGGTCGAGGCTGCCGTAAGCACTGTAATCACCGGCATTGAGTCCATTAATATAAAACTCTCCTTTTAGCAATATGTTCCACAGTTTGTTCCTGGTGCGGTTACGGTATTCGCCGTGTAATAAAATATTGTAAAAATCCACACTGCTATTCTCAAAACTTCCTTTTATATTCTGAAGTGTTACTCCTGCCATGATAAACTGCGCCGGATTTTTTGTATCAGGGAATTGTAGCAATGAAAAGTCATTGCTGATAACTGACCATTTTTCTTTCAGTAAAAAAGTGTCTTTTGCTTTTTGAAAGTCAACATCATACCAGTTCTTATAAACAGCAGAATCTGCCACAATATCAGAAAACCGGTAATTGTAAGAATTGTATGTGAAGCTATGTTGTATCCGCAACTTTGGATAAAACAAATATTCAGTGGTTGAATCGTTGATGGCTACAGAATCCCTTTTCCCCAGGTCGTAACTCTGCCGTAAAAAGAAAGTAAAATCTTTGTAGGTATTGCCGGTATTAACTGTCGTTACAAATGGATTGGTACGGAAAGCTGAAGAATTTCCGAGATTAACAGGTATACTGAAACGGTCATTTTTATTGGGGTCTTTCAACAAAGAATCATTGATGATACCACCGTTCTCTGAAGCCCTGATGGTGTTTCCCAGCAAAACCAAATATGCATTGTATCGTTTACGTTTACCCTGGTAATTTCCATAAATCCTGTAACTATTGTGATTGGTATTCTGGGTAATAAAAAACCCGGGCGCTGTGATCAGTTTATAATCCAGGCCCACATTCAGGTTGGGCCGCGGGTTCTGTGTATGCATCACTTTAATCATCTGTTCTTTGCCGGATGCCAGTTGATAGCCCAGCATTGAAAAAGGCCTGGTGGTTTTATAGAATTTAGAATCTTCCAGTGTAAACTTATAAATATCATAAGCATGAAAACCGGCATCCCAGCCGGGTTTTACCATCGGCTGAAATATAAGCGGAAAAGATGCTGCCCCGTTATTTCCAAGATACTGGTTAGCCGAAGGCACAGAATAATATTTATCAAAGTCATTTACCGAAGAATCAATATTACGCCTGTTGGTAGAATCCAGGTAGCGGTAACTGATTGTAATGGAATCTTTCTGGTCATCACGTCTCTGAAAACCCGTGGTATCGCTCCCTCCTTTTGCAGAAATTCCCCTGCCGATTCCTGGCAATTTGCTAAGTACAGGATCGCCCTGTGCAAGCACATGATTATAACTTAACAAAACCAGTATTAATCCTACAATTTTTTTCATACTTAAGAAAACAAGCTATTTCCAGTGGCACATAAAATATGACAGGTAAATCTTATATCCATCTTTTTGAATTGCAAATGTAAGCCTAATGTATAAATCATAGGGAACAGCAGGCTGACTAACCCACTTTTCACAAATCATTTTCAACTTTTCACATTTCACTCTTCACTTTCAACTATTCACTCATAACTATTCACTTTTTATTTATCTTCGCCAAAATTTTTACAATATGAATTTACATGAATACCAGGCCAAACAACTGTTAAAGAAATACAATGTTCCGGTTCAGGAAGGAATTGCATGCAGTACTCCTACTGAAGCAGAGGAAGCCTATCGCCAGATACATACCCAGTACGGCAGTAAATTCGCTGTTGTAAAGGCACAGATCCATGCTGGCGGTCGTGGAAAAGGAACTATTATAGGAAAAGAACAACGTGGAGTAGCTGTTGGAAAAAATGCAGAAGATGTATTGAAGATCGCCGGTAATATTATTGGTGGAACGTTGGTTACCATACAGACCGGCCCGGAAGGGAAACTTGTAAATAAAGTATTGGTGGCGCAGGATGTATATTATGATGGCCCTAACCCGGTTAAAGAATTCTATCTTTCTATTTTGCTTGACCGCACCAAGGGACAGAATGTGATCATGTACAGTACCGAAGGCGGAATGAACATTGAAGATGTTGCCCACGATACTCCTGAAAAGATTTATAAAGAATGGGTTCACCCGGGTGCATTGCTGGAAGCTTTCCAGGCAAGAAAAATAGCTTTCAATCTTGGATTAAGCGGTGAAGCATTTAAAAACTGCGTAAAATTCGTTACAAACTTATACAGCGCCTATGTTGGACTGGATTGCGGCATGCTTGAAATCAATCCTTTGTTCAAAACAAGTGATGAAAAAATCATTGCTGTTGATTGCAAGATGAATATAGATGACAATGCATTGATGCGCCATGCAGAAGTGGCTGCACTCCGTGATGTGAGCGAAGAGGACCCAACTGAAGTGGAAGCAGGAAAATTCAACCTGAATTTTGTAAAACTGGATGGTAATGTGGGTTGTATGGTTAATGGTGCCGGGCTAGCTATGGCTACCATGGACATGATCAAACTCAGTGGTGGTGAACCAGCCAATTTCCTGGATGTTGGTGGTACAGCCAATGCCCAAACAGTAGAAGCTGGTTTCCGGATTATTTTAAAAGATCCTAAAGTGAAAGCCATCCTGATCAATATTTTTGGTGGGATAGTTCGTTGCGACAGGGTTGCACAGGGTGTTATTGATGCTTACCAGAGTATTGGGAATATCAATATCCCCATCATTGTTCGCCTCCAGGGAACCAATGCAGATGTGGCCAAAAAACTAATAGATGAAAGCGGATTGAAAGTACAAAGCGCTATCTTATTGAGTGAGGCGGCTGCACTTGTGAATAAAGCGGTGGCTTAATTCAAAAATTATTTGTCATCCCGTACGCAGTGAGGGATCTCTTACAATATAGAACCTCACATATTAAAATCGCTTCATTAGACTATTAATTAAAAAATCCCGTAAAAAAATAACGGGATTTTTTAATTTCAGCACTTTTAATTCCCCGGCAATACTCAGGACTTTTTGTTTTATTTTAATTCCGGGTGATGTCTGCAAAAAAGTTAGTCTTATCACCACCACCACAGTTACCCGTTAGTGTTAGTCCATTGAATTTTATATTCACATTACCCGAAACCTTACTTGCAGCTATTTTACCGGTTATACCCGTTTTTAAAAGTATGAATTGCTTACATTATCAACTATGTTGGGCGGATTCCTGCTAAATTCAGATTCAATTTCATTGATTAAACAGCATTTTTTTGTAGAATATATTCTACAAAAAAATAATAGGAACATTATTATCAGATGTATTAACAAAGTTTATATTTGTAACAGTTTTCATAGGGTACGGATTAAAAACGGGGCACTGTTTACACAGTCTGCCCCTTCTTTTTTTTTGAATACCATCCCAGCACTATCCACTATTTTCACAACCGTATAGTTATATATAGACCTTGCTTAAACTATTACAGTTAATTAAATTATGGTGAATCGCGATTAAATGCTACTTCTTCTTTATATAAAATTGGATTGCTTTCACAAAAAACTCCTGGAAGTGCTTATTCACAGGGCCTGCCCGTTTTGTTTGTATTACTTAGTTAGCCATAGTTAAGTAACTTCGATTAATTCGTTATTTATTTTCTATGGACAATTATCAAAAAGATGCATTTGCTCAATTGCTTGTTTGGCAAAAGATGATGATTCGCCGTCCTTCAATTTTAAATAACCTGGCTAAAAGGTTTCAAACAAAAGTAAATACCTGGATACCCGAGAAAGTACACAAAGTCATAACAGGTACCATCAAACAAATGATCCGCGGGGTTTTATTTGGTGCCAGGTATACCACGTCAAAACCCCCGGAAAATAAATCTTTCGAACTGCGGGAAATGGCAGTAATGGAAAAAATAAAAAGTTATAAGAAAACAGCAGCACTGGAAGGCGGTATAACAGGAGCAGGCGGAATATTTCTCGGATTGGCAGATTTTCCGATCCTGATTGGAATAAAAATTAAGTTGTTGTTCGATATTGCTGCCATTTACGGTTTTAATGTAAATGATTATAAAGAACGGGTATATATCCTGCATATTTTTGAACTTGCATTTTCCAGTCACGTTCATAGAAAAGAAATATATCTTAAAATGGAGAATTGGGATGATCATAGCAAAAAGCTTCCACATGATTTAGAACAGTTTGACTGGCGGAATTTTCAACAAGAATACAGGGACTATATTGATCTTGCAAAAATGGCGCAACTAATACCAATCATAGGTGCACCTGTTGGTATTATTGTAAATTACCGCCTCATAAAAAAACTTGGGATAACTGCTATGAATGCATATCGCTTGAGGCTATCTGATGGAATGCAGTTTAAATAAAAAATTAAATCCTCTAGCTTCCTATTTAGAAGTGTTTTAAACAGTCAAAAAAATCTACCGGGGAATTTACATTTGAAAGATTATTTCTTTTCGTAATTCACATTCATTTTTACATATTCATTTTTCCGAGTCCTGTCTAATTTCTCAATGGCATACCGCAGTGTAACCCTTGGCATTGTTGCTGCATATTTATCCAGGAAAGCTAGCAGTTTTTCAGGATTGTATTTGCCCGCTTCCCTTATCCAGCTGCCAACAGCCTTATTAATAAGGTCTTCTTTATCGTTTACCAATAATCCGGCAATGCTAAATGTATCAGCTGTTTCGCCTTTACGAATGAAATAATAAGTTGCCACAATGGAAGTCCTTCTTTCCCAAATATTCTTTGACCTTGCCAGCTTGTACAATATTCTTCTTGGTTTATCATATAAATATCCACCAACTATATATGGTGCACCCCGATCAACGAGATCCCAGTTATTGATATTCTCGTGCTGGTTGATATAGAGATTGAAAAGAGCTTTTTTGTTATCGTGTGTAATCTTTTTATCCCTTGCACGGAAGTCCATAATACTTATTGCACCCATTCTCACTTCGTAGTATTTATTTTCCAGCAGTTCATTTATTTCCACCAGTGACATATGCATGTATTTTTTTGCTATTGTAAAAATAGCTGACATGCGTACCCCCAATATCATATTTGTTTTATCAGTTTTGCTGAAATATTTTGCATTAACTGCAACCTGCTCCTTTTCCAGGGCACAAAGTTCCTTTATAAACTGCGCAGCTTTCAAGCCATAATTTTCAGCAGTATCTGTTGCTGTTTTCTTTACTGCCATAGACCAGTTATTTTAATAAAAAGTATTCTAAAATCAGGCAACAGATGAAACTTTCCAGTTATACCGCAAAACAAAAAAACCAGTTATGATAAATGGTAACGTTGAACTTAATATTCTAAAATTCGGTACACTAACTCCGATAAAAAAAAGAAATACA
>JAGPDJ010000402.1 GCA_018057635.1 Ferruginibacter sp.
ATCTGAAATCGTTCGCCTGGGTGCTGCTATCAAAGAGAAAATAAGGCTAGGCGACCACATTTATAATTATACGATCGGTGATTTTGATTCATCACAATTCCCCATCCCCCGTCTTTTACAGGAAGAAATTATCCGGGCATATAAAGAGGGTAAAACAACCTATCCGGCTGCCGAAGGCGAACTGGAATTAAGAAAATCGGTTTCAGATTTTATTGCAAAATACCAAGCTGTACTTTACAGCCCGCAGGAAATTCTGATCTCAGCTGGTGGAAGGCCTTTGATATATGCTGTTTACAGAACTATTGTTGACAAGGGTGATAAAGTAATTTATCCGGTGCCAAGCTGGAACAACAATCATTATATTCATTTTACAGAAGGTGAACACGTTGTTATTGAATCAAGCAAAGAAAATAATTTTATGCCAACGGCTTCGCAAATAGCCCCGCATGTAAAAGGTGCAACATTGCTGGCATTGTGTTCTCCGTTGAATCCTACCGGAACCACTTTTAATAAAGAAGAACTGGAAGCTATCTGCGACCTTGTTATTGCAGAAAATGAACAAAGAAAAGATGGCGAAAAAAAATTGTACCTGATGTACGACCAGATATACTGGACACTCACATTTGGCGATACCAACCATTACAACCCGGTAGCTTTGAGGCCTAAAATGAAAGATTATACTGTTTTTATTGATGGCATAAGCAAGGCTTTTGCTGCAACCGGTGTAAGGGTTGGCTGGTCGATGGGGCCAGAAGAACTGATGGTTAAAATGCGTTCACTCAACAGCCATATTGGAAGCTGGGCTCCCATGGCAGAACAACATGCGGTTGCCAGGTTTCTGCGTGACGATACACAAGTTCAGGATTATCTTACTTATTTTAAAAGTGAAGTTGAATTTAGGCTTAGAAAGATCTATGAAGGCTTTCAGCAATTAAAAAATGAAGGTTTTAGTGTAGATGCTATTGTTCCACAGGCTGCCATATACCTAACGGTACAGATTAACCTGGTTGGTAAAAAAACTGCAGCAGGAAATATATTGAAAGAACAACCTGATGTAACAGCTTATCTTTTGAGCGAAGCAAAACTTGCATTGGTGCCTTTTAGTGCGTTCGGAGCCGGAAAAGACAGTAACTGGTACAGGATCAGTGTTGGGTGCTGTAAAAAAGAAGAGATTGAAACGATGTTTGGTAAATTAAAAGAAGCATTGGTGAAACTGAATTGAGTGATCAGTTTTTATTATTAAGGAAAACGAAAGCCTGTTCTCTTTTTTTGCGGATCACTTTTTTTATTTCTACAGGCTTATTGCTGATCTTGTATTTATTTAGGTCTAACAATTCATGTGCTTTTACAAAATTATCTAACCGTTCTACCATAAAGAGTAATTCATGCAGCCACGCCACCTCTTGCTCAATAGCCTGAGGCGTCATTAAATCCTGCTTGAGTAACACCAGTAAATCCCGGTTTGCGTTGTTCATAAACACCAACAATTTTCTTACTACCTGTAACCAACCATGCCTTGCTTATTCGGGCAACCACATTGTCCTTTTTTTGAAGAGGCGCAACCTGTTGCAAGCAAACAAACCCCGATTATAAGTAGTATTGATAATTTATTTATCTTTTGCATCATATTCACGTTACCAAATTAAACTATTTTCACCAATTATTATTGCCCAGTTTACATGATTGAGGAAAAAATTAACAAAATCCAACCGGCAGTCCGTATACTGGTAGCACCCCTCGATTGGGGCCTGGGACACGCTACACGCTGTATTCCAATAATTAACTATTTACAAAACGCGGGTTTTGAAGTGGTCCTGGCCGGCGAAGGTGACAATGTTAAAATTTTCGGAAAAGCGCAGCCAAAATCAGTAATTTTACCATTGAAAGGCTACCGGGTAAAGTACAGCAGGAATAAAGGGTTGTTTTTTCTTAAAATGCTGATTCAAATCCCAAAGATCATTTTTGCAATAAATCATGAAAAGAATTGGTTAAAAAAAGTTGTGGTATCTCATAAAATTGATGCCGTGATTTCTGATAACCGGTTTGGATTGAGCCATCCGGGAATTCCGACTGTATTCATTTCTCACCAGCTTGCAATAAAAACAGGGAATCCCTGGCTTGATGTTTTTGTCCAAAAGATCAATTACCACTTCATTAATAAATTTAATGAATGCTGGATTCCTGATTTCGAAAGTGCAAATAATCTTGCCGGCAGTCTTTCACATCCAAAGAATTTGCCGGAAATACCGGTAAGTTACCTGGGCATTTTATCAAGGTTTAAAAAATTTTCTGCTGAAAAAAAATATGACCTGCTGATACTTTTATCTGGCCCCGAACCACAAAGAAGCATTTTTGAAAAACTGTTACTTACTCAAATTAAAAACTTCAAAGGCAGTATTGCCATGGTGAGGGGTTTACCTGCAACAGTAATGCAATTAACTAACGGTAATGAACAGCTGACTATATACAATCACCTGCCTGCATCCGGGTTAAATGAATTGATATTGCAATCTGAAAATATTGTTGCCAGGTGCGGATATTCTACAGTAATGGACCTGGTTACATTGCAGAAAAATGCAATACTCGTGCCAACACCGGGCCAGACTGAACAAGAATACCTTGCAGCATATTTAATGGAAAAGAAAATATTTTTCACATGCAAACAGGAAAATTTTTCATTGAAAAAATCCATGGAATCTGCCGGGGTTTTTAATTTTAAACAAACTGAAATTGAGGCAGGGATGCAAGAAGCTGTAATAAATAAGTGGTTGCAACAAGTAAGGAAATAAATTATGCTTCTGCAATAAAA
>JAGPDJ010000403.1 GCA_018057635.1 Ferruginibacter sp.
TGTATTGGGTGTATGTTATTCAATTGATACACCTGTAAAAGTTGCCCGCTTTGGAATAGCCTCTGTCATTTCCATCATGGATGATGAATTGATAGAAAAAATGAGGCAGTTTCACTGTGAGCAAACCGGCAGGATATTTAAGCCCATTGCAAAAGCGGAAGATGACTACCGTGCATGCCGCATAACTGCTTATTTAAATCTTGTTCATAAAATTGTAAATGACCAGGTTACTGAAATGCGTTTGTTGCCTTTTAATAAGGACAATGAATTGGCAAAATATTTTGAAATGCTTCCGTCAAAATCTTCAATTAAAATTTTATATGATGAAATGAAAGATCTTGGTGATGGGAAGGAGAAAGAAGCAAAACAGCAATTATTGAAGGATGCTATAACAGCGGGTGCCATTGATGTTAATATCATGGCGAAAGTGGACAAAAATAATCTCAGCACTTCCGGTGAAATACTTCCGGCCGAATACTCCGATGCCCTTGCTGCATTGCGGGGATTTGCCAATAGTAACCTGGAATCTTCCATTGTATTTTCTGCAGGATACAATCCAAGGTTATATAACTACATTGAGAATTTTAAAGATTTTTATCCTGATGAAAACAATCACTTACAGAAAAAAATAATATTAAAAGTGAGTGATTACCGCTCAGCTCTGATACAAGGCAAATTACTTGCTAAAAAAGGTTTGTGGGTTTCCGAATTCAGGATTGAATCAGGATTGAATTGCGGTGGCCATGCATTTGCAACAGACGGAATATTACTAGGTGTTATTTTTGAAGAATTTAAAAATAAAAGAGAAGAACTGCTAACAGAATTGCTGGCATTGTGCAATAAAGCAAATCTTGAAAAAGGGAATTCATCCTTCACCGTTAAACCAAAATTAAAAATTACTGCCCAGGGTGGGATTGGAACATCCAATGAAGACCGCTTCCTGATGGAATATTATGATTTGGATGGCACAGGTTGGGGAAGCCCGTTTTTACTGGTTCCAGAAGCTACAAATGTAGATGAACAAACACTTAATAAACTGGCAACGGCAAAAAAAGAAGACTATTATATGAGCCATGCATCTCCACTGGGAATACCTTTTAATAATTTCAGGAGCAGTTCTGCAGAAATATTAAAAAAAGAAAGAATTGAGAAACAAAAACCCGGTAGTCCCTGTTATAAAAAATTCCTTGCCACAAATACAGAATTTACATCCACTCCTATTTGTACAGCATCTCGGTATTACCAGGAATTAAAAATAAAACAACTCAGAGATAAAGATCTTACCGGCGAAGCATTTAATGCGGCATTTCAAGATATTACAGAAAAAGAATGCCTTTGTGAAGGATTAGGTTCTGCAGTATTATTAAAAGATGATATCAGCTTATCACATAACCTTTCTGCTGTAAGCATTTGTCCCGGACCAAACCTGGCGTATTTCACTGGTATATTTTCCCTGAACGAAATGGTTGATCATATCTATGGAAGAAAAGATATACTCAATACATTGAGCCGGTCTCATATGTTCATAAATGAACTGAACCTCTATGTTGATTATTTAAGAAATAAAATAGAAAAGACGCTGGAAATAAACAGCAAAGATGTAAAATACTTCCAGGGTTTTAAAAACAACCTGTTAAAAGGTATTGAATATTATAAAAACATCATTCCACAAATAAAGCGGGAAACAAGCCAATACCTGGCTGCCATGAACCATGAACTGGATAAAATAGCTTTAAAATTAAACCACCTGAAATTAGAGTGTAGAGAAATTAATTCCGATGCAGGTGCTTAAAATGAAATGGAAGCTCAAAATCAAATTGCAGGCAAATACAATTTAGAAAATAATTGAAAGAACATGAATGAATCAATCATTAAATTTATAAATGAGCAAAAATGTGCTAGTATATGCTGTGTGAAAGGGAATGAGTCTCCTTATTGTTTCAGCAGTTTTTATGCATTTAATGCAGCAGCCGGACTTTTATATTTTAAGTCATCCACAGAAACAAACCACATCAATATAATACTTACAAATCCTGCTATTGCCGGAACTATTTTACCGGATAAACAACAACCACTGATCGTAAAAGGAATCCAGTTCCGCGGCATTGTATTATCACCCGGTGATGATATAGCTGCTGATGCATCCATGCATTATTATAGCAAATTCCCATTTGCATTGACCATACCCGGCAGTATATGGACCATACAGCTTAATCATATAAAAATGACTGACAGCACTAAAGGTTTTGGAAATAAAATTTCCTGGAATGCTGAATTGTCATACAATTACATTTAAAAGTATTTAATTACTTTTATTAATATAAAGATGTATCTTTGTGTTTTAAACAAAAGTAAATTAATATGCAAACGAAAACCGAGAACATACTAAATGTTACCCTTCTTGAGCCCCGTCAAAAACACCCGGTAATTTTTACCCGGTTCGATGAACTTGTACCTGGAGAAAGTTTAACCATACACAACGACCACGACCCAAAACCACTCTATTACCAGTTACTGGGAGAAAGAGGAAATATTTTCACCTGGGAATACATGGAACAGGGCCCAGAATGGTGGAAAGTACGTATCAGCAAAAAAAACAACGAAGATCAGGATGAAACACTCGGTGAAATTGCATCCAGGGATCTGCGTAAAGCACATATTTTTAAAAAATTTGGTCTCGACTTTTGTTGTGGCGGAAAAAAAACCGTGAAACAGGCATGCGCCGAAAAAGGGCTGGATGTTACCAGGGTTGAACAGGAATTGCAGCAGGCAGACAATATACCAGCTTCCCGCCCACTGCCATACAA
>JAGPDJ010000060.1 GCA_018057635.1 Ferruginibacter sp.
CAATCATACTACGGATACAACTGATCTCAGAATTTTCAGGCTGAAGTGAATCGGCTTTATTGATCAGCAACGTTGCTTTGTCGGCAATGGCATCAATTTTAGATTTATCCTTTTCCATATAGGCATAATTTACCTGGCAGAATGCAGCATAATAAAAGGCAAGCCATTGGTTTTTTTCTGCCATTGCAATGCGTTCAAAATTATTGGCCAGGGATAACAGGTTTTGCGGGTTGCGGAAGCTGGTATCAATTGCCGCAATATTAGCTTTCATTGCAGCCGTATATCTTTCACTTTGGGCAAAAGAGTAAACAGTTAAAAACAAGAGGGAAAAGAAAAGGATTGATTTTTTCATTTTATATAATTTTTATTTTTTTAATTAAATTATTACAGGTTATTGTTAATGGCGTCCTGTGTCCGGTCTATTCCAAAACTGATGAAACAACCAACGTATACAAATCTTTTGGAAGCCGGAGTTACAGCCTCTTTCCGGTCGCTCAATGTTGAATAATTATAACTGAACACTTGTTTCTGGCCCAGCACATTGGTTACAGATAATACCCAAACTATAAATGTTTTTTTATTTGTTTTTCCCAGGTTAGGCAAATAATTCAGACTAAAACCAAGGCTGTTGTAATTGATGGTTTTACCCTGGTCTGCTATCAGGTATTTACCGGTTCCATTATCATACTTTAAATTATAATATGGACGGCCACTTGCAAAACTGTAACTGGCATTAAAACCTGTTTTCCAGGGCAGCACAAATTTTTTCAACACCAGCGATGCTGTATGAGTGGCTGCAAATGCAGGTTGAATTTCAGCTGGGTAATTCAGGAAATCTCTTTTGGTATCCAGGAATGAATAAGAAATCCAGTAATCTAAATTTTTGATTGATTTTTTATCTCTCCAGAATATTTCAAATCCACGGGCATAACCAAACCCATTGTTGTTGGCTGCAGCATCTCTGCCGGTTGGACCTGTTGAAGTTTTGAACAGGTTATTGTATTCTTTATAAAAAATTTCTGTGCGGAAAACACGGTTATTACTAACCTTCTGGTATTGTAAAATATAATGAGCCGCCCTTGCAAAATCCAATCCGCTGTTTGCAGCTGGCAGGTATTTACGTTCGGGGTTCTGGTAAAAAATACCATAAGCAAAAGAAGCCTGGCTGTTGTCTTTAAATTTATAGGCCAGTGAAGCACGAGGCGCTACATTCCATTTATTTAAAATGGCGGTATGTTCTGTCCGTACACCCAGCTTGGCTGCTATATTGTTTGTTATATAAAAATCAGTTTCTGCAAAACCGGCAACCATATTATCTTTTACTGATTCATTGAAGACAGTGCCATTGAACAGGGTGTAGGCTGTTTTTTCTTCACTGTATAAATACTCAGTACCAAAACGTATAGTATTTAAACCAGCTAGTTTTTTCTCCAGCACCAGCCTTGCCTGTGCATATTGCGCTTTGTTTACCACTGAAAAATTCTTCAATGCATACTCTATCGGGGCCAGTATCACTTGTTTATTATTAGATGCATCCTGCAATTCATTGGCAATATCATCTTTATTGGTGCTATAGCTTAACCCTAGATTTGACTTCCAGCCTTTCCCGAATTTTTCTTTCCAGTTTATATTCTGGTAAGTATTCAGGTTTTCCAGGGAAAATGCATTTTTAAGCTGAACGGAATCAATATCAGCTGCCCGGAAACCCAATTTGTTCCAGCTTAAATAGCCATAATACTTGATAAACCCGCCACTTTTAGTTTTAAAACGAAAATTGGCATCTGCCTGGTGAAAAACCGGATTGATAAAATAATCTTGCCGTTGTTTAATAAACTTGAAGGCAAATGCAAGGTTTGTATAATTATAAGTGGCTCCCCATGCTGCTTTTTTATTTTTTGCCAGTTTCTGAATACCTCCGCCAACACCTATTACTGATAGAGAAAGATCAGCTTCCGTCCTTTCGGGCAGGTCTTTAGATTCCAATATCAACGCAGATGAAAGCGCTTGCCCATATAATGCTGAATACCCGCCACTGCTGAAAACTGTTCCTTTAAATAAAAATGGGTTAAACCTTCCGCGGGTAGCCAAACCGGGCAGGCTGCTGTAAAAAAAGTTATTTACCAGGTTGCCATCCATGAATATCTTACTTTCAGTTGCTGTACCGCCCCTTACAAACAACCCTTCGCTTTCACCAACCTGTTGTGTACCGGGAAGCGTTTTTAACGCCCCAACAACATCAGCATTGGCACCAGCAGTGGTAACTATGTCTAAAGATGAAAGCACAGTCGTTTTTTTCTGATCACTGGCTTCAAATGCACCTGCTGTTATTACAACTGCTTTCAATTCAGTTATTAGTTCTTTTACTGATATGTTAAGTTCGATATCTTCTTTGTTAATTGTAATATTTTTCTCATATGAATTGTATCCAGAAAGGCTGGCTTCTATGATATGGGCACCCTTTTCAGTAGTTATAAATGAAAAATTACCCAAAGAGTCAGAAGTGGTTCCATCATAAGAATTCTTAATGGTTATACTCGCCCCGGCCAATGCTTTATTCTTATTATCAGTGAGCCTGCCCGAAATTTTCACCTGTGCAAAACCTGCAAATGACACAAAAATTAACAGTACAGTAATTACCTGTTTCATCCTTATAAATTTGTCACAAACATAAAGTAGTTTATTTTATAAACCAAATAATCTTTGTATTAATTTTTCATTAAAAACGGCTTGTAAAGCCTGATAAATGCTGTTTTTAAAGATCGTATATTATTGTATATCAATATTTTAAGTTACAAATATTCATAATTCAACATTTGTATTAATTGAGTGTAAACTTATTCACATCCTAAAAAAATAATTTTTTTATGTGGGTTCAATTTGTAATTTAGCAACAGAATTTAATGGGTTAGTAAGTACAAAGGGTCAGCAGAAATGTTGACCCTTTTACTTTTTATACGTTTCTGAATTACTATTTTTTCTAAAAGATTTTTTTGTTCTTCAAAAGATGATTTCATTTTCTCTGAAAAATAAAAATTGATAAATCACTGCAAATTTTCTCTGCAGCTACTAAATAAATTTCATTTTTTTTCTTTTCCTTTTTTTTCAATTTACATTTACCGCATGAGTAAAACCAAATCAGCTTTTTTTTGTCAGAACTGTGGATATGAAAGTGCCAAGTGGTTAGGTAAATGTCCTTCCTGTGAACAGTGGAATACATTTGTTGAAGAAGTGATCGTAAAGGGAAATGATAAATCTCCCAAAGATGAATGGAAAGATTTCAATGGAACCAGTAAACTGAAAACTGTTTCCATTAACGATGTAAGCAGTGCAGAAACAAAAAGGATCATCACAAGTGACCCGGAGCTGAATCGTGTTTTAGGTGGCGGCATTGTATTGGGCAGTATTGTATTGGTTGCCGGAGAACCGGGAATAGGAAAGTCAACCTTGTTCCTGCAAAATGGTTTACAGCTTAAAGATATCACTACACTATATATAAGTGGTGAAGAAAGTGAACAGCAGATAAAAATGCGGGCAGACAGGATCGGTTCTTCCAATGAAAATTTTTACCTGCTAACAGAAACAAATACCCAAACGATCTTTAAAGAAATAAAAAAGTTAAAACCACAACTCGTCATTGTAGATTCTATTCAAACATTGCAATCTCCCTTTGTAGAATCGTCGCCGGGCAGTATCAGCCAGATCAGGGAATGTGCCGCAGAATTACAACGGTATGCGAAAGAAACAGATACGCCTGTTTTCATCATTGGACATATAACCAAAGAAGGAAATATTGCAGGACCAAAGATCCTGGAACACATGGTAGATACTGTGCTGCAATTTGAAGGAGACCGTCATTATGCTTACCGGATTTTGCGTACACTCAAAAACAGGTTTGGTTCTACGGCTGAACTTGGTATATATGAAATGACAGGCAGTGGTATGCGGGTTGTAAGCAATCCCAGTGAAATATTGATTACACAAAAAGAAGACCAGTTGAGTGGTATTGCCATTGCGGCAACCATTGAAGGAATCAGGCCACTGTTAATTGAAACACAGGCATTGGTTACACAAAGTGTATATGGAACACCGCAAAGAACAGTTAGTGGTTTCGACCTGAGAAGATTACAATTACTATTGGCTGTGCTGGAAAAAAGAGGCGGCTTTCATTTTGGTGTAAAGGATGTATTCATCAATATTGCCGGTGGTATAAAAGTAGAAGATCCGTCAATTGACCTGGCCATTGTTTGTGCCCTGCTTAGCAGTTATGAAGATATCCCATTACCCCAGCATATTTGTTTTGCCGGAGAAGTTGGACTAAGTGGAGAAATACGTGCCGTTAACCGGATAGAACAAAGGATTGCAGAAGCTGAAAAACTTGGCTTTGAGAAAATCATAGTTAGTAAGTACAATGTTAAAACTTTGAATAAACTAAAATCGGGCATTGAAATAATTGCATTGGGCAAAGTGGAAGAAGTTTATCAATATCTTTTTTAATACATAACCCTACCCTATCATGTTTGCAGTAAAAAACATTTTCAACAACACACTGCATCTCTTTTATCCGCATATCTGTACCGGATGCGGCAGCGACCTTATTAATAAGAACAGCTTGCTTTGTTTTAATTGCATAAATGATCTTCCACATACAAACTTTGCATCTTATCCCGGCAACCCGGTTGAAAAAGTTTTTCCCGGAAGGATACCATTAAAGGCAGCACACAGTGAATTTTATTTTTCCAAAGGCCAATTGGTGCAACACCTGATTCACCTGCTGAAATATAAAAACAATAAAGAGATCGGCCATTACCTGGGCACTATGATCGGCAACAGTATTTTAAGATCCGGAAGGTTTACAAACCTGGATTATCTTGTACCATTACCATTATACCCTGATAAAGAATTCAAACGCGGTTACAACCAGGCTGAAGTTATCTGTAATGGTATTGCCGAAATCACACAAATACCTGTATTGACAAAAAACGTAATCCGACAACGAGCCACCGAAACCCAAACGCGTAAACACCGGGCTGAACGCTGGCAAAATGTGGATGGAAGTTTTAGTATATTAAAACCACAGTTACTTACCGGTAAAAATATTTTATTGGTAGATGATGTGATTACTACCGGGGCAACACTGGAAGCATGCGGACAAGCCATTTTAAAAATTCCGGGCACGAGCATTAGTTTGGCGGCATTGGCTCATGCGAGTAAATAAATACTTTGGTTAATATTACTATTTCAATTACCCGGTTTCTCAACTGTATTAATAGATTATTGTAGATTTGTTTCAATGAATAAAATTCAAATCATAACAGCAATCAGCATAATTACATTTCTTTTTTTTTCATGCAGGAAGGAATCCTTTATCAGTAGTCCGGATGCAAGGTTATCATTGAGTGCCGACAGCATTAAATTTGATACCGTTTTTACAACCGTTGGTTCTATTACACAATCATTTAAGATCTTTAATGACAATGACCAGAAATTATTACTCAGTAAAGTTAAACTGATGGGTGGCGCTGGTTCAGCATACAAAATAAATATCAACGGCCTGGCTGTCATTGAAGCAGACAATATTGAACTGGCCGCCAATGACAGCATCTATATTTTTGTTACTGTTAACGTAAACCCATCGGCAGCAAATCTTCCTTTTATCATCAGCGACAGCATTCTGATAAATTATAACGGCAATAACCGTTTTGTGCAATTACAATCATACGGACAAAATGCACATTTTCTAAATAATACAATAATCGCTGCAAATACAGTATGGCCCAACGACCTTCCTTATGTGATATTGGGTGGCATTCAGATTGACACTGCCATTTCATTAACGATTAACGCCGGCTGCAGGATATATTCACATGCCAACTCCCCGTTCATTGTTGATGGAACGCTGATCATTAACGGAACCAAGGATAATGAAATACAATTTGCATCAGACAGGCTGGATGAACCTTATAAAAATTTCCCGGGAGGCTGGCCGGGAATCTATTTCAGGGGCAACAGCAAAGACAATGAAATAACTTATGCCGTTATAAAAAATGCATACCAGGCGCTGGTGCTCGATGGGCCATCGATCAATGCAAATCCAAAACTGCTAATGCATCAGTGCATTATTGACAATGCGTATGATGCCGGAATTCTTAGTTTCAACGGCAGCATTCGTGCCGACAACTCTTTGATCAGCAATTGTGGTAAGAACATCAATATTGCATTGGGCGGAGATTATTTTTTTACCAATTGTACCATCGCTTCATATTCAAATAATTTTTTATCACACAAATCACCGGTATTAACGGCAACGGATATAGCAGAACAAAATGGCAGCATCATATCTGCTGATTTGAACGCCATTTTCCGTAATTGTATTTTCTGGGGCGATAATAATATTGTAGAAAACGAAGCAGTCATCAGCAAACAAGGCAGCAGTATATTTAATGTATTATTTGATCACTCACTGTATAAAGCCATTGATGATCCGGCTAACAGTATTTTAACGGCAGTGATCAGAAACTCAGATCCTTCCTTCGACAGCATTGATGTGAGTAATAAATATTATGATTTCAGGATAACCAAAAATCTCCTGGCGCCGGGTATTGACCAGGGTGCTGCTATTGGTTTCTTAAAAGACCTTGATGATAACAACAGAATTGTAGGGCAGCCAGATTTGGGTTGTTATGAGAAGCAATAGAAATTTAATAGGCCCTTAAAATGAACTTTTTTACTTCCCAACTGTTTAATAAAAAAACACATGATGATAAAACTAATAGCCCTTTCTGTAATCATTCTCTCCTGTGCTTCTCAATCAAGCCAATCAACAGAAAACAAAACAACTGATAAAGTAATGATAAACCCCAACGATACAACCAAAAGTATTCACCAGTTTAAAGTAGCATCGCTTGATGGCGGCACTATTGATTTTGCAAGCTTTAAAGGCAAAAAAATATTAGTGGTAAATACCGCCTCTGAATGCGGGTACACTCCGCAATACAAAGAACTGCAGGCCTTATATGAAAAATACAAAGAGAAATTAGTGGTAGTTGGTTTTCCGGCAAATAATTTTGGCGGACAGGAGCCTGGTTCAAATACCGAAATAAAATCTTTCTGTGAATTAAACTATGGCGTAAAATTTCCCATGGCTGCAAAAATATCTGTATCAGGAGATGACATGGCTGCGATTTATAAATGGCTAACCAGTAAAGCACAAAATGGCATTTTAGACGCTGAAATCAAATGGAATTTTAATAAGTTTTTGCTGGATGAAAATGGACATATGATTGAATATTATCCAAGCAAGGTAACTCCCATGAGCGGGGAGATAACCGGTAAATTGTAAGTGTATGTTGAAGTTATTAGCCGTTGCTGCCTTATTTTTTTCTAATGGTTTCTTATTATTTCCAGGCCCGGAAAATAATAGCAACCCAACAAATATTAATGCCATTGAAAATAAATCTATTTACGATTTTAAAGTGACTGCATTAAATGGCGATACCATTGATTTTGCAGACTTCAGAGGGAAAAAAATATTAATAGTCAATACAGCATCCAAATGTGGTTTTACGCCACAGTATGAAGGCCTGGAACAACTGTATCAAAAGTATAAAGACCGGTTGGTTGTAATAGGTTTTCCATGTAATAATTTTTTATCACAGGAGCCCGGTTCCAATGAAAAGATAAAAGCATTCTGCACCAAAAATTACGGCGTTAGTTTTCCCATGGCTGCAAAAATATCTGTGAAAGGAAAAAATATTGCTCCTATATATAAGTGGCTTTGCAACAAATCTGAGAATGGCGTTATGGATGCAAAAATCTCCTGGAACTTTAATAAATTCCTGCTTGATGAAAATGGAAAGATCATCGCCTGGTTTCCCAGTAAGGTTACGCCGATGAGTGTTGAAATCACGGATAAGTTGTGATAGAAGTTATTAGCTATTAGTTGTTAGTTATTAGCGGGTGAATTGTTTAATATCTTTTATCTTTATGAGTTATTTTCACCTCAAACCTCAAACCTCAAACCTCAAACCTCAAACCTCAAACCTCAAACCTCAAACCTCAAACCTCAAACCTCAAACCTCAAACCTCAAACCTCAAACCTCAAACTCCTCTATCTTTGCCCCATGCTTTTCCAATCAGTCATAGGCCAAAAAGATATTAAAGTACAGCTGCTGCATATGATACAGCAAAACAGGCTGAGTCATGCCTTGTTGTTTTTGGGAAAAGAAGGATCTGGCGCATTACAGTTGGCCATAGCTTTTGCGAATTATA
Source organism: Ferruginibacter sp. (assembly GCA_018057635.1). The sequence continues at coordinate 8,269 of JAGPDJ010000060.1, forward strand.
TCAGTCTTCCAAAAAATATAGAAGTCAAAAAAAAAGAAGCCAGCCTTTTTGGCGATGAGCCGGAAGAAACCAAACCACTTACAAATCCAACCACCCCAGCCGAAATTGATACCTGGATGCAACAGCAACCGGGATGGTCAAAATTGCGTGACATGGTTCATCCCGACATTCACTATTCTTACCCGGTTGTGCCAAGGAAAAGTGGCGATAAGCCAATTAGTACCGATTATATAAAAGAATGGCGTGAATTCACTACTTCCAATCCGTATGGAAATGTATATGACTGGCTTCAGTTTATAGGTGCAGAGAACAAACAGGGAAATATCACCGCAAATGAATGTTCAGATATCATCCGCAAACTAAATCTAAAGAGTTTTGAAAGCGGGTATAAAATATTGATCATGTGGATGCCCGAATTGCTGGGAAAAGAAGGAAATAAATTATTAAAACTGATTGAAGAACCTCCGGCTGATACGCTTTTTATACTGGTAGCAGAAAATGAATCATTGATATTGCCAACCATTTTATCACGAACCCAGTTGATAAAGATCCCGCAATTGTCTGCATTAGACATAGAATCTGCCTTAGAGATGAGGGAAGGCGTTTCTTTACAAAAAGGACAACAGGTTGCAGCAATCAGTGGCGGCAATTACCACGAAGCCCTTCAACAATTGCGGCATGCTGAAGATGACTGGGAAGTTTTTTTAAGAGACTGGCTGAACAGTATTATAAAAACCGGTCCGGTAGCACAACTAAAATGGATTGACGATATCAGTAAAATTGGCCGTGAAAAGCAAAAACAGTTCCTGAAGTACTTTGTACATATACTGGAAATTGCAACCAGGCTTAGGTTTATACCGGCTGATGATGAAATGCAGGACAGGGCTGATGTAGCTTTTGCACTCAAATTCAATAAAATATGCGATATAAACCAACAGGAAGCTATTGTAAATGAACTGGATCAGGCTGCATACTATATTGAGCGTAATGCCAATGCAAAGATCCTTTTTCACGCATTAACCATTAAGATATATCATATTATTAGCAACAAATCTGTAATTTTGATGCAATGAGGTTCTGGTCAGTGAGCTTTATGGCAGTGAAGAAAGAAAAAATTATTACAAGCTTTTTTTACAATACACTAGCATATTGTATTTCTTACCGGCTATTCCGGGGCTGCTTTTAAATAAAAAAGCTGCATAAAGTTATACTGTACAAGAGTGCGACGCCAATGAAGCTGAGAATAGCACTGCTGACGACCCCCATTTAAAAATTTTACTTTTTAAACATTACATACAATGGGATGTGGAAGTTGTGGTACCGGTAAAGATGGTGCACCCGGCGGGTGTCAAAGCCATGGCCATTGCGCCAGCGGCGGATGTAACCGGATGAATGT
>JAGPDJ010000061.1 GCA_018057635.1 Ferruginibacter sp.
GTTGTATTTGATATGAATGATGTATTTGCAGGTATTGAATATGAATTATTTTTTGAAATAGAACGGTAACCGATGGATGGTGTTACATAAAACTGGAAGCTTGTTTTAGATTTCCATTTTGAAGCCGTTGGCTTATAATGAAAAGCATGGTCTTCAATCCATTCCTTGTCATTGATGACATCAAAAGCAATTGCTTTGTTTAATGATTCTTCATCTGTTTTTTCTGCTGACTTAATATTGGCAGATAAATTGTTTTTTAATTCGCTGATGTTTAAATCAAGGTTGTTCAGATTGCTGTTTGTTATATTATTTGTTCTTTGTTTATTAATTGCAACATCTCCGGAGATATTTTCTGTATCTTTTTCAGCAGCCAATTTGTTTTCAGGTACTAAAGAATTACTGCTCTTGTTTGCTTGCTTTTTGTAATATGATATGATATTTGCTGATTGAGAAGCTTGTTCAGCTAACTGAATATCAAATGGATTATGTTGCGTATTTGATTTCTTAGCATCTTTCCTGCTTAAGTCATTCAGAATATCCTGTTTGGGATAAGTAGTGGGTTCACTGGTTAGTGCTGCAGGCTTGTTAACCGGGTTTTGGTTGGAAATTTTAGCGGGAACTAAATTGGCAATAGTATAATTCTTCCCGGCATTTTGGTAATTAGTACCATTATTATTTGATAATCCAATAAAGATCACCGAGAAAATAAACAATAGCCAAACAGCAACAGACGGCCATCTGCGGCTGGGATGTAAATTGTTATAAATACTGTGCCACACCCTGTTTGAAGGGTACATCCGGAAATTGTCTGTGGTGTCCCTCAGTAGTTGCTCAAAATTGTCGCGGTAGAAATTCTTTTCCATCTTTCACAAAAAGCTTAATTTTTAGTAATTGGTTGTTCATATTATTGGATCGCAACTTTATTATCTTGTAGACAATGCAGCCCCGTAAGATACTTTTGACGGTGACTTCTGAATTATCTTCTTTTTAATTAAAATATCTTCCAGCATTGCCTTAGCCCTGGTATACTGGCTACGGCTGGTACTTTCTTCAATTTCAAGCATGCCGGCAATTTCTTTATGCGAGTAACCTTCAATGGCATATAAATTTAAAACCGTGCGATATCCCAATGGAAGCATCCTGATACATTCCACAACTTGTTTTGCCTGCATGATGGAAGGAATCATGTCTTCCTTAACATGAATGCTGTTTGCATGAATGATATCAACACTATCCGCAAATTTTTTATTCTTTTTCAGCACATTAATACAGGTATGAACGATAATCCGCCTGATCCAGCCTTCCAGTGCACCTTCATTCCGGTATTGATGTAATTGTGTAAATATTTTGATAAAACCTTCCTGCAGCATGTCTTCCGCATCTTCCCTGTTTTTTGCAAAGCGATAGCATACACCCAGCATTTTAGGGCTGAATTTATTATAAAATGCCTCTTGTGCAGAAGCAAGATTTTTAATACTTCCGGCAAGCATTTGCTCTTCGGTCATAGTGTAAAGCTTTTTTGTACCTTAAATTTAGACAATTTAAGGGTATGTACTGCTGCATGCTGATAAAAAAGCCGTGAATTTTAACATTCGGGGCTTGTAAAACTCAAAATATGCCTGAATCAATGAATTTTGTGCTGTTAAAAGTCCCGGAGCGGTGTCTGTTTTAAAGCAAATCTGGCATTCAACTCTTTCGGTTTGGAAGATTATTTTTGCTTCACCAGGCTGTCTGTTGGATAATTTGCTTTAAAACTATCTCTTAAAGCAGAAACCCAGGTTGCCAGGAGTAACTTTTTTGCATCATCAAGTTTTGCATCCCGGTGAATGATTGTATAGGATGATAAAGGCATTTCATTTTCTTTAACTTCTTTATTTATCTCTTCCAGTTTACGGTATTGCCTGCGTAAACTATAATTACCGAATTCTGAAAAATTCAATTCCGCTTTGCCCTCATCTACATGATTACCAAGCCAAAGTGCAACTGGTTGAACAGAAGAATACCAGGGATAATTGGTGTTATTGCTGTGACAGTCGTAACAACTTGTTTTTAAAACCTGTAAAACATCATCAGGTACTTTGTGTACCGCTGTTAAATCTTTTGGCCCGGTAGAAGCTGAAGTATTTTTTTTGGGTTTTGGATAAAGCTGAAATAAAAGAAAAATGGTAAAAATGGTATATAACAGGTACTTAAAAAATCGTTTCATAAAAATAATTTTTAGATTAAAACATTTCCAGTCATTTCAACCGGTATTTCAATATTCATCACTTTCAGGATTGTTGGTGCAATATCGCCCAGTTTTCCATTTTTAACTGTCCCATTCCAGTTATTTGAAATGATGAAAAAGGGAACCGGGTTCAACGTGTGGGCAGTATTAGGCGTGCCATCTTCATTTATTTCATAATCTGCATTTCCATGGTCGGCTGTTAAAAAGACAGTGTAATTATTATTTAAAGCAGTTGTTACTACTTTTTCTACACAAGCATCAACTGTTTCCACAGCTTTGATAACTGCATCCCAAACGCCTGTATGCCCAACCATGTCGGCATTGGCAAAGTTAAGGCAAACAAAATCAGGTTGTTTTGTATTGATATAATTGGTTACTGCTTCCGTCACTTCATAAGCGCTCATTTCCGGTTGAAGATCGTAGGTGGCTACTTTAGGAGACTGGATCATGATCCGCTCTTCCCCGATAAATGGTCTTTCCCTTCCGCCGCTGAAGAAAAAACTGACATGCGGGTATTTTTCTGTTTCGGCTATGCGTAACTGTGACTTGTTGTTCTTTTCCAGTATTTCGCCCAGCGTATTTTTAAGATCGTCTGTTTCAAATATTACATGCACATTTTTAAACCGCTGGTCATATTCTGTCATGGTTGTATAATGAAGTTCAAGCGGTTTCATGATTTGCTCCGGGAAGGCCTGCTGGGTAAGCGCTTCAGTGATTTCCCTGCACCTGTCTGTGCGGAAATTGAAACACAAAACAGCATCTCCTGGTTCTATTTTTGTTTTTGAAATGGCAATGTTAATTACCGGCCTGATGAACTCATCAGTAATATTCTCATCGTATGAAGCCATTACAGCTCCGGGCAAATCATCTGCATGAACACCTGTTCCATGAACCATGGCATCATACGCAATTTTTACCCTTTCCCAGCGCTTGTCCCTGTCCATGGCATAATATCGGCCGGTTATGCTTGCAATGTTACCTGTTGTTAGTTTCATGTGACCCTGCAATTCTTCAATGTATCGCAGCCCTGATCTGGGGTCAGTATCACGGCCATCTGTAAACGCATGCACCAGTACATTTGTCAGCTTATGTTCTGCACAGGCCGTTAATATAGCTTTTAGGTGATTGATGTGGGAATGCACACCACCATCACTAAGCAAACCAATCAGGTGTAGTGTTTTATTGTTGGCAAGGGCATATTCAATGCTTTTCAGTAAAACAGGGTTTTGTTGAAATTCATGGTTGCGGATAGATACATTGATCCGTTGTAACTCCTGGTAAACGATCCTGCCGGCGCCCAGGTTTAAATGGCCTACTTCACTGTTACCCATCTGACCATCCGGCAAACCAACATCTTCACCACATGTAATCAAAGTTGTATTAGGATATTTAGTATATAATGAACTTACAAACGGAACCTTTGCATGCTGTATCGCATCGCTGCTTTTTACCTTGCCAAGTCCCCATCCATCCATGATAATCAATATAGTTTTAGTATTTTCCATACTGTAAAACTAAAACTTTGCAGCTATAACCGTTAAATTATTGTCTTAATTAAAGCTGATAAATTAAAAATATCTGCAATTTTATAACTGTTGGCACGTTTTTAGTCAATTGAAATAGTATTAAATTGTATCTATGAAACAGATTTTTACATTATTTTCTGCCTTTGTGGTTTTAACTTCATTCACACTTTCTGCAAGTATAGATGAAATGGTTAAAGCGCTTAAAGAAGGAAATGCAGCAGAAATTGCCAGGTATTTCGATAATACCGTTGAAATAACACTACCAGATAAAAGCAACAGTTACAGCAAGAGCCAGGGAGAAGTGGTGTTGAGGGATTTTTTTATAAACAACCCGGTTAAAGGATTTAATTTATTGCATAAAGGTGAGAACAATGGATCTCAGTATTGTATAGGTAACCTGGTTACCAAAAATGGCACTTACCGGGCAACGGTATTCATGAAACTGAAAGGCGGTAGGCAGATACTGCAGGAGATCAGGTTTGAAAACTTATAAAATAACTTACCTGCAGCAATTAAATAATGAAATTCCCGTAAGGGAATTTTTTGTTTCTGCATATTTTTCACTTCAATCCGTAGCTTTGTTTATATGAACTACAATGAACAATTAAACCTGCTTATAAAAAACGCCCTGGCAGAAGATATTGGAGATGGCGATCATTCTACACTCAGTTGTATTGACAGGCAGGCCAGGGGAAAAGCAACGCTGAAAATAAAACAGGAAACTGTACTGGCTGGTGTATCCGTAGCTGAAAAAATTTTCAGGTTTATGGAACCAGCTGTGGTATTTAACCGTTTAAAGCAAGATGGTGAACAGGTGAATTATGGCGAAACGGCTTTTGAAGTACATGCTGATGTTCATACGATCCTTCAATGTGAAAGGCTTGTGTTAAACTGCATGCAAAGAATGAGCGGTATAGCATCACTTACAAAAAAATATACAGATAAAATAAGCAGCTACAAAACAAAGTTGCTGGATACCCGGAAAACAACGCCCAATTTCCGCTTATTGGAGAAAGAGGCTGTGAAAATTGGCGGTGGAGTGAACCACAGGTTTGGGCTATATGATATGATCATGCTTAAAGACAATCATATTGATTACTGCGGAGGTATTGAAATAGCTATCAATAAAGCTTTTGATTACAAGCAAAAATACAAGCCAGCTCTAAAAATTGAAGTGGAAACAAGAAGTGTTAATGATGTAGAAAAAGTAATGAGTGTGGGGAAAATTGACAGGATTATGCTGGATAATTTTAATCCTGCTCAAATTACTGAAGCACTGAAGCTTATAAATGGTAAGTATGAAACAGAAGCAAGCGGTGGTATAAACTATGATAATATTGAACAGTATGCTGCCACAGGTGTTGATTATATTTCAAGTGGTGCAATTATTCACCAGGCTGTAAGTGTTGACCTAAGTTTAAAAGCAATAATTGTATAATTTTCAAAAGATGGCAAAAGGTAAATCGAACCAGAACGGTATTGTATATTCAACTGATCCAGGCTTCAAAGGTTTTGATTCGGATGATACAGAACCACAAATCAGTGTTGCAGCACAGGAACAAAAACTACGCGTGAGGCTTGAAACAAAACACCGGGCGGGCAAAGCAGTAACCCTGCTGGAAGGTTTTTCCGGAAGCTTAGCTGAAAAAGAAGAGATTGGAAAAAAACTTAAAACCTTTTGCGGTACAGGTGGATCAGTAAAAGACGGTGAAATTCTTATCCAGGGCGATAACCGCGATAAAGTATTACAATGGCTCTTGAAAAATGGGTATAAGAATGCAAAAAAAACATAAGAAGGTTATTACTTCAATGTAAGGCCTGTTTTCACTGTATTTAAAATCTAATGCTTACTGTAGCCTGTTTTTTTAATAATTTCACTCAAAAGTTTTAAAACATGATCTCGAAAATTTCAGGAGGTATAAAAATTAGTGTTGAAACTTTTTATCAACCGGAATACAGCAATCCTTTAAACAGTGAGTTTATGTTTGCTTACAGGATAACCATTGAAAACAACAATCCGTTTCCGGTGAAGTTGTTAAGCAGGCACTGGTTTATTTACGACAGCAACAGCAACATGCGTGAAGTGGAAGGTGAGGGTGTGGTTGGCGTTCAGCCTGTTATAGCTCCCGCTGCTTCTTACCAGTATATAAGTGGCTGTAACCTGCGGTCAGAAATTGGTAAAATGAACGGCACTTACCTGCTTGAAAATGTTAATAATAAGAAATCTTTTGAAGTAATCATACCTTCTTTTGAATTGCACGTACCGTTTAAGCTGAATTAAGCGTTTTTTAGGTTAACTTTGCACAACTTTTATATATTCTGATAATACATAGATATTCGCTTTTTTATTTAAAAAATCATGCAGAGCTGGTCTTTTAAATGTGGGATATTAAATTAGCTTCATAATAATTCAATATGTCTAAAATTACTTTCAACAACAAAAACAACGAATTTTATCAGTCACTTAAAAAAAGTGTTGATGATTATTTTGTAAAGAATAATATTAAACAAACCGGCGACTGGCGCTTGTTTATTAAAACATACATTTTAGTTGGCTCTTCCCTTCTTTTTTATGGCTTGTTAATGCTGGTTAAAATGGACGTAGTTCCTGCGCTGCTTTTATGTGCAGCGCTCGGGTTTTCACTTTCCTTTATCGGGTTCAGTGTAATGCATGATGCAAATCATGGCAGTTATTCCGGCAACTCAAAATTAAATGATGCCCTTGGTTTATCACTGAATGCATTAGGTGCCAGTTCTTATTTCTGGAAACAAAAGCACAACATCATTCATCATACTTATACCAATGTTGATGGTATAGATGATGATATTGCCAAGAGCCCGATCATACGTCAGTGCGAATCGCAGAAATGGGTTCCCGCTCATAAAGTACAGCACATTTACCTGTTGTTTGTATATTCTCTCTCTACTATTTTCTGGATTTATATCATGGATTTCACTAAGTATTTCAGCCGCAAGATATACACTACAGAAGCATGGAAAATGGGTTTGAAAAACCATATTATTTTCTGGGTTACAAAGATTTATTATGTGGCTGTTTTCATCGTTATTCCCATCATGGTTTGGGGTTGGCAGGGTTGGTTGATTGGCTATTTGCTGATGAATGTGGTAATGGGGTTAACCCTTTCACTCGTATTTCAACTGGCGCATGTGGTGGAAAATACAGAGTTTGAACACATTGGCCTGGATGAAACAAAACACCTGGAAACAGCCTGGGCAGAATTTCAAATTAGAACCACTTCTAATTTTGCGATGAACAATAAATTAATTTCCTGGTTGGTTGGCGGATTGAATTTCCAGGTAGAACATCACCTGTTTCCAAGGGTTAGCCATATTCATTACCCGGCATTGAGTAAGATCGTACAGGAGAAATGTATTGAATTCCATCTCCCTTATAATTATTATCCTACACTGATGGGCGCCATTGCATCACATTTCAGAACAATGAAAATGCTGGGACATAAACCTGCTCAGGAAGTACTTCAGGCGCAGGCAGCTTAATTTAAGGTTTGTATTTGGCAGTTGAGAAAATTGTTTCAGCAGGAGTGTTTATGAGTTGATTCAGTTTTAAATCCTTGTTTTTAGACATGTATTTTTTTACGATCTGCCAGCCAAGGAATGAACCGATGTTTCCCGGAGAATCTTCTCCAAGTTCCTGTGTTTTAGGCCCTTCTCCAATATAATTTTTTATCACATTGTTATCGATCGTTTGTAAAAGTTCATTCTGGGTAAAAAGATTCCAGATGCGTGCCTCATTTTTATAACAGGCAGCCAGTTGTTCTTTTGTATATCCTATAAGCATATATTCATCTTTGGCAGGCAATAGCCTGTTTAAAACATATAATCTCTTTCCTTTTTCCACCATTTGATTGACCAGGCTGGCATCCTCATTTTTTTCAGGATACATATCCAGCACCATATTTTTCATTGCGTTAATAGCAATATATGCAGGTTCAAATCTCCTTGAAATATAACCGGCATATACTTCCTGTACAATAGATTGTTTGTACATTGAAAAGTCTTTACCAAGGTGATGATGCAATCCAACTACCAGGGCATCTTCTGTTAAAATATCTCCAAAACCATCTAACGGGCCAATGTATGTGATTATTTTTTTGGGTGTTTTATATGCCGGAAAATAATGATTCATGAACTGTAACCCCTTTTTTATTTCATTTTCATATGGTTTGAAACTGGAAAATACTTTTGTAGATGTATCATACAAATTTCTGTATGCACTGATGAATCCTTTTACATATATAATGGCTGTATCTGCAGGCCAGCGGGGATCTACGTTTAATACAAGTGATAAAAAATTTTCACCAAAAGAAGGGTATTTTGAAATCAGCTGGTCCAGCTGTGGTGCCAGGTTGTTCGTGTCCAGTGAAAAAAGGTCCTGTTCAAACCTGCTGGTTTTCAATTCAATTTTTATATTTGAAACATCTGGTTCTTTTTCATTGTTACAGGAAAAAAATACGACTGCCAGCATCAAACTTATTATCAAACGCATAAAGGATTAATTTAACTTTACAAAAGAAACGCATTTAAAGAGAATTATAAAGTTAAAAACCTACTAAGATCATTGCATGAAAATATTTTTGGCTCAACAAAATTATCATATTGGCAATTTTGAAAGTAATACCCGAAAAATCATTGATGCAATCAGCCATGCAAAACAACAGGGTGGCGATATCATAGTTTTCAGCGAGTTGTGTGTATGTGGTTATCCTCCCCGCGATTTTTTATATTTCAAAGACTTTATTGATAAATGTTACCAGGCAATTGATGAGATAAGGATGCATGCAGACGGTATTGCAGTATTAATCGGCGCTCCGCACAGAAATACAGAAACAAGCGGTAAAGACCTTTTTAATGCAGCTTATTTCCTGGCCGATAAAGAGATCAGGCAGGTGATTCACAAAACCTGTTTACCTACATACGATGTATTTGATGAAGACCGTTATTTTGAACCGGCAGCCAATTGGAGTATTGTAACTTTTCAGGATAAGAGAATTGCAGTCACCATTTGTGAAGACATCTGGAACCTGGGTGATAACCCTTTATATCTATATTGTCCCATGGATAAGTTGATGGAACAACAGCCTGAAGTAATGATCAACCTTTCTGCATCTCCCTTTGATTATACACATGATGAAGACCGCAAAGCAGCTGTAAAAGCAAACGTACTGAAATATAAGATCCCTATGTTTTATTGCAACGGGGTTGGCAGCCAGACAGAAATTGTATTTGACGGCACATCACTTGTTTTTGACAAACATGCCAATTTATGCGGGCAACTGGCGAGTTTCAAAGAAGACCTGCAAAGTTTCACCTTACATGACGACGGTACCATTGCAGGCGAAGTGATTGAACCTGCAGATAAAATTTCAGCAAGCGAATGCAATCCGGCAAATCTTGATGAAGGTTTGAATATTGAACATATTTACGAAGCGCTGCTGATGGGCATTCGTGATTATTTCTCCAAAATGGGATTTAAAAAAGCGATACTTGGCAGCAGTGGCGGCATCGACAGCGCTGTTACCCTTTCCCTTGCCTGTAAAGCACTGGGCAGCGAAAATGTTCATGCCATCCTGATGCCATCCCAATATTCAACTTCACATTCTGTTTCAGATGCAGAACAACTGAGCAGGAACCTTCAAAATAAGTATGATGTCATTCCGATAAAAAATATTTATGAAGCTTTTTTAACTGAGTTAAATCCATATTTTAAGGACCTTCCTTTTAATGTTACAGAAGAAAATATTCAAAGTCGAACAAGGGGGAACCTGTTAATGGCATTGGCCAATAAGTTCAATTATATATTGCTCAACACTTCAAATAAAAGCGAACTGGCTACAGGTTACGGTACTTTGTATGGAGATATGGCCGGTGG
>JAGPDJ010000404.1 GCA_018057635.1 Ferruginibacter sp.
AGCATAGATTCAATTTCAACAATTTTTTCAAAAGATGAACATGAAAGATTATTGTTATTTACAATGAACAAATGGGAATCCAGTGCAAACCCCCGTTTCAGTGATATACATTATGAGGTGATATTTAACCTTGAACTGAAAGTGTATGACAAACAGGGAAACATGCTGGCAAAAAGCAATGTGCATGACAGTGTTTCTAAAAACCAGGACATGGCAGTAAATTTAAAACGGTTACAAGCCATGGCAGATGAGGTATTTATTACACAAGTAAGGGCATTGCTGAATGATGAAACTGTAAAAACAAGCCTGCGTTAATGAAGCAGTTTGGAGATTGAGTTTATATAGATTTTATTTCAGGATCACTATTAATACAACATTCAGTTTGCAGTACACGGATTGTTTCTGCATAATAGTGATAGGCCGTTTCCAGTGTTGACCCGATACAAACCACACCAACTTTTCCGTATTGGGAAAGTGCTCCGATCAGGTGAAACATAACACCTTCTTCAGTTGTACCATCATAATGAAGGTGGTTCATAATGGCAATATCCATCAGGTCAACGGGAGTAAGGCCTTTGAATTTTTCATCCTGCAAATTGTCTGAAAAAACATAGTGTTTTTCTTTACCGTTTGGAAGCAGGTATTTACCTGTTTCAGCATTGTAATCACCATTGTTTAAAAATTGCAGCATGATATAGGGGTGTGTAGTGCCTCCTTTGCGAAGATTTATTTCTATGGCATAATGCTCCCACTTGTCATTCGTTTTTACAGAAAGAAAATCTACACCAAACCTTCCCAGTACATTTTTTTCTTTTAAAATTTCTGCAATTTTCAATGTCAGTTTTCCAATTTCCACATTGTATTCAATATTTGCCGGAAAACTCCCGCCGAGGAAAACCTGGTTATCCCGTCCGCCCATGATCTGGTCGTGTGTTGAGATGATATCAATTTTTCCGGTAGGCCCTATCCGGCATTGTACTGACGGAGTTGCTTTTTCATCGCCGTCAATAAATACTTCCACAATGCCACCCATACTGTTGAATTTTTTCATGAATTGTTCATAGCTGAGTTCATTGGCAACAACTTCCAGTTGAACGAACATTTGCCTGCGTACCTGGTCTTCTACTTCATCATCTTCTGTGATAAGGCTGTAACTGAAAATGGCATTGCCTTCACCGCTAAACCCGTCATTCATTTTAACAACAGCTTTTTTTAGTCCTTTATTTGATTTATACAAATCAGCCAGGGCTTTTATGATACCTTCTTCATCTTTAATATTTTCATAACCTGCGGGTGTTTCTACATTACAGGCTTTAAAAATTTCCCGGCTGCCCGATTTGGTTCCCCAGTATAGCAGGTTGGGATCACAGCCATAAATGGGTAAACCAAGTTCTACTGCTAATTTTTTTTCATGTTCTGTTACATTGAAACAGGCCATATGTGCCGGTGGCCCATGTTGCAAAATTTTTTTTATTCTTTTAATCAGCCTGGGCCTGGCCAATATCTTTTCTGTAAGTGAAATGTTTGAACTGTCGTAACAACTGGAAAAATGAAGGCGTTGCCTGGCATGATGCCCGGTGATACCTGGCAATAAATGAAGATAATAATCAATAATAATGGGATCTATCGGATTGCTGGTAATATATATCACATTTGTTCGTGGCATCCTTAATAACATGAGCAGGCAAAGCAGCCGCTCTTCATAATGAACTGCACCTTCTACTTTGGAAAGGATGTCTGGGTCAAGAGTAAGACTGGGAATAACAACAACGGTTTTTTCAGCCATTTTATCATGAAAAACAGCTTCATATAAGGCAGTAAAACCTGCCTGCAGGAATTGGAATATTTCGTTTTCTTCCCGGGGGGCTGAATGCAACATGTTATTATTTATTGCAGTAATTAAAAATGAAAATACCCGTACGTTCGCTAAGTTAAATTTACATAACCCGGTACCTGATGATTTTAATAATAAGTGCTGCTGATTGATATCATATATCAATAAAAAGTAAGAGATAAGTAAGTGGTAATAAAAAATGATCCGGAACAGTAAAAATTTGATCCAGGTCATTATTATAGAGGTAAAACCTCATGTAAATCAGAAAAGGTTATTAATAACTTTGTTTTAAATAAACGGAATGAGAAAAGTAATCTATCATTCAGTAATTGGTAAGGCGATATTTTACACAGTAATTCTATGTTCTTTAATTAAAGTAAATGGAATGAACTGTTATCCTTCTATGTTTTTTTTTCCTGCTAATTTTTCTGCTTTTTCCACTTCAGTTTTTCAACCGGCAAATGACAGTTTGATTTACCTGAAAAAAATTACACAACTTGCCAATGCTGATAAAAGCGGCAGGTGGCCTCCGGTTACAGTAATGCCCCAAAAAGGAGCTATTATACCTTTTAAAAGAGTTATTGCTTTTTATGGAAATTTTTTCTGCCCGCAAATGGGAATACTGGGTGAATATAAAGCTTCCGTGATGCTTCAGAAATTAAGGGGCCAGTTAAAGGAATGGGAAAAAGCAGATCCCACTACTCCCGTTGTACCTGCACTGCACTATATTGCTGTAACTGCACAAAGAAATGCTTGCGATGGTTATTACCGGTTACGCATGCCCGATAGTGAAATTACAAAAGCCATTCAACTGGCAGATTCGGTAAATGGTATTGTATTCCTTGATATACAGATAGGATTAAGTACCCTGCAATCTGAATTACCCCGGCTTACAAAATTTCTTAAGTTGAATAATGTACACTTAGCCATAGATCCTGAGTTTTCAATG
>JAGPDJ010000405.1 GCA_018057635.1 Ferruginibacter sp.
ACTGTAGCTTCAACAGTGGTTCCTTGAAACGAACTCTCTAATACTTTCTAGTTATTAATACAAAATTGACTAATCATTTAACAAATGAATGCATTTATCAATTTCACGGATGTATTTATTGATCAGCTGCTCAAATTCCTTCCTGTCTTTATCATTCATTTTACCGGCAGCTGACTTTAAAATATGCTGCTGTTGTTCCAGCGTGTTGATCCGCTGGTCTTTCATTTCCATTTCAGCCTTCAGTTTCTGCATGCTCTTTTGCTGAAGTTCACATTCCTTTTGCAGGGATGCATGCTTTTTAAGCAACTCCTGGAGCTTATTATTAACCTTACTGATATGGTCTGTGATCTGTTGCAATGTTTGTTATTTCCTGATCTCGGCTGCTATTTCTTTTTCATATACAGCTATGATCTGTTGCATAAAAGCATCTATTTCTTTGTCTGTCAATGTTTTAGTTTCGTCCAGGAAAGTAAAACTTACGGCCATGGCTTTTTTCCCTGCCCCCAGTTTTTCACTTTCAAAAATATCAAATAATTGGGTTGATTTCAACACTTCAATACCGGCTGATGAAGCTAATTTTTTTATCTGAGCATAAGGAATATTTTTATCCACTACAATTGACAGGTCTCGTTCTACTGCCGGGAATTTTGAAACCTCCCTGTATTGTATCTGCTTTTCTTTTGCCAATGTCAATAATTCATCCCACAATATATCGGCATAAAATACCGGTACTTTAAGATCAAATTGTTTCATAGTGGCTTCATCCACTTCACCTAAAAAGGCAATTGCTTTATTGTTGATCTTTACTTCGGTGTAATTTTGGAAGCCATTAACATTGGCTGGTTCAAAAATAGCCCTGGTAATACCAAGAATTGACAAGCTGTTTTCAACCACACCCTTTAGGTAAAAATAATCAGATTTAACGGCTTTTGTACTCCAGTCCTGCTCTGTAATATTGCCACTTGAATAAAAGCTGAGGTGATTTGTTTCTGTATAATTATTATCGGGACCTGTTGAATATGTTTTGCCAAATTCAAACAACCGGAGATTGTAATTTTTGCGGTTATTGTTGTGAGCCACCACCTGCAGGCCGCCTTGCAGCATTTGCGGCCGCATGATGTTTAATTCGTTGCTGAGGCTGTTGATCATTTTTACAGCTGTTTGTAAAACGTTTTCTGAATAAAACTTACTGTTGCTGATGCTGTTGGTAAATATTTCATGGAAGCCCAGCCCGGTGAGGTAATTGGCCAGTTTTTCCTTTTGTACATATTTTTCCTGGTTCTTTTCAACAGCCGGGGAAATGCTGATGGTTTCCGGAATTTCTATATTATCAAGCCCGTCAATACGCATGATCTCTTCCACCACATCTGCGGGTAAAGTGATATCGGGTTTGCTGAAAGGTACATCCACCCACAATTCATCCGAGCCCTCTTTTACAATGCCAAATCCGAGGCTTTTCAGCAAATTCTTTATACTTTCTGAATGATAATTTTTTCCGCTTAATTTTTTCAGGTAATGATTCTTTAAACCGATCACAGTTCTTTGTAACGGTTCCGGGTAAACGTCAATCACTTCGCTGGATATTTCTCCACCGGCTATTTCTTTTATGAGCAATGCTGCCCTTTTCAGTACATTCACTGTGTTACTGATGTCTGTTCCTTTTTCAAACCTGGCAGCAGCATCTGTGCGCAGTTCATGCTTCAGGGAAGTAACCCTGATATGCGCAGGATTAAACCAGGCGCTTTCCAGGAAAATGTTTTTTGATTCGCTTGTAACGCCACTTTTGATACCACCATACACACCGGCAATACACATGGCTTCTGTTTCATCACAAATAAGCAGGTCGCCTGCTAACAATTTTCTTTCTTTGCCATCAAGGGTTGTGAAAAGTTCTCCATCAACGGCTAACCTTACAATCACTTTGTTACCTTTTATTTTACCGGCATCAAAAGCATGCAAAGGCTGACCGGTTTCGTGCAGGATAAAATTTGTTATATCAACAATATTGCTGATCGGTTTAAGGCCAATGCTTTTCAGTTTTTCCTGCAACCACAGCGGGCTTTCCGCTATGGTAATATTACTGATGCTGATGCCGCTGTAGCGTTTACAGGCGTCTTTGTTTTCAATTGAAACAGCTATTTTATTGGATATACTATCCGGTTTCAGGTTTTGCTGGTATGGAAAAACAGGCAATACCTCTTTTTTTTGCTGATGCGATAAAAAGGCACATACATCTTTTGCCACACCCAGGTGGCTCATGGCATCAATGCGGTTTGGAGTTAACCCGATCTCAAAAATAAAGTCCTGTTTCGGTTTGAACAAAGCTGCAACAGCTTTACCCGGTTCCGTTTCAGCCGGTAACACCATAATACCGTTGTGGTCGTTGCCCAACCCAATTTCATCTTCAGCACAGATCATGCCTTCGCTTTCTACTCCCCTTATTTTAGCCTTTTTAATGGTGAAAGGTTCTCCGTTAATGGGATAGATCGTTGTGCCGATTGTTGCCACCACAACTTTCTGGCCGGCTGCTACATTGGATGCACCACATACGATATTCAGTAATTTTTCATTATTTACAGAAACAGTTGTAACCTTTAATTTATCTGCATCCGGATGCTTTTCACAGGTAATCACTTCCCCAACTACAAGGCCTTTTAACCCGCCTTTGATCTCTTCAAAACGCTCCAGGCTTTCCACCTCAAGCCCAATAGCTGTGAGTATTTTACCCAGTTTTTCGGGTTCAATCACTTCGGGAAGATATTCACTCAACCAG
>JAGPDJ010000406.1 GCA_018057635.1 Ferruginibacter sp.
ATTGGAATCGGCAGAAAAGATAGAATGCCTTCGTTACCTTGAAAATGGAATTCAGCTTAAAATGATCGTAACGGAATATATGGGTGTTGAAATTGATACTCCGGAAGACCTGGTTCGTGCAGCTAATATTATTGCACAGCATAAATAGCTCTGAAAAATAAGATTGTTATAGTTTAATTTTACAGTAGAAACATTTTATTTTAGAATAATAAATCAAGCGATTAAAAATATTATATGAGTCACAGAAATTTTAAAATGATCGGTTATGTAGTGTTTGGACGTGGTTCCTTTAACCAACTGGATGAGATCATAAAACCACAGCGTAAAGAAAATGCCCCCATGATATTTCTTGTTGATCATTATTTTGAAGGCAAGGCATTACCAAACCGTATACAATTACGCGGCAATGACAAAATCATTTTTGTAGACGTAACTTATGAACCAAAAACAACTTATGTTGATAAACTGGCCAACGAATTAAAAGCTGAATTCGGAACGGTTAGCGGCATTATTGGTATTGGCGGCGGTTCTGCTATGGACCTGGCCAAAGCTGTTTCATTGATGATGAATAACCCGGGCAGCAGTGCAGATTACCAGGGCTGGGACCTTGTGAAACATCCGGGCGTTTATAAAGCAGGTATTCCAACTTTAAGCGGAACGGGAGCAGAAGTCAGCAGAACAACCGTTTTAACCGGACCGGAAAAGAAACTGGGCATGAATTCTGACTTCACCCCTTTTGATCAGATCGTGCTTGACCCTGAATTAACTGCCAATGCACCGGCCAACCAGCGTTTTTATACCGGCATGGATTGTTATATACACTGTATTGAAAGCCTGACAGGTACTTACCTGAATGAATTCAGTAAAAGCTATGGCGAAAAAGCACTGGAACTATGCAGGGAAGT
This sequence comes from Ferruginibacter sp., assembly GCA_018057635.1. Next base: position 906 of record JAGPDJ010000406.1, read on the forward strand.
GTTTGTAAACAAAAGCACCTGGGACGATGAATGTGATGATAAATTAATGATGGCTTCCTATGCCGGAGGTATGAGCATTGCCTATTCACAGGTTGGGGTAGCCCATGCCGTTAGTTACGGGCTGAGTTACCTGCTGGGCACCAAACATGGTATTGGTAACTGTATTGTTTTTGACAAGCTGGAAGAATTTTACCCCGAAGGAGTGAAAGAATTCAAATACATGGTTGAAAAGAACAACATTGATATTCCTCAAAATATATGCGCAGGCCTTACAGATGCCCAGTTTGATACTATGATCAATGTGTCCCTTGGCATGAAACCTTTGTGGGAAAATGCATTGGGCAAAGACTGGGAAACGAAAATGAACCGAGACAGGCTGCGGAAACTATATGAACTATTGTAAATAATTACAAGCACTTTCAATGTTATGAATAATAACAATGACTGGCTTAAATAATAATTATTAAAGTCTACAGGTTATACCTTTTCAACCTGGCTGCTCAGCACTTCTTTTATCACATCAGTCATTTGCTGACCTTTTGTTTGTATTTGTTCAGGCGTCCACAACAAACCTATGGCTGTAGAAACACAACGGCTCATGATAACATCACTGGCTGAAAAATCTTTATTGGCATGATGCATTACAGCTGCTTTCAGATCCGGATGCAGGGAATTGAGCGTAACCGATTTTTTCAGGTGTTCCCATTTACGGATATAATGCCAGTTGTTATCAAACCAATAAAAATTACCTGCTAATATTCCTTTTGCTTTCATTGAATCCACTACCGCTTTGGTTGCTTTGGCTGTTGGCAGGAACCAACTGAGGAATGTGCAACTGTCGCCGTTTTCATCCGGCACTTTTCTGAAAGTAATTTCAGGAACCTGTGATAAAATGGCTTTTAAAGCAGTGTGATTCTTTTTTTGAATGGCGAGGAAATGATCCAGTTTTCGTATTTGTGCCAGTCCAACAGCTGCATGTAATTCACTTAACCTGAAATTGTACCCGATAAAAGGATGCAGGTCGGCACCGCGGTCAACACCTTTGTGATCATGACCATGATCGCTGTATCCGTCAGAAGCTATGAAAACATCTTCCCTGTTTGTCATAACCACACCAGCTTCGGCGCAAGTCATTGTTTTCACAAAATCAAAACTGAAAGTGCCGGCATCTCCGATTGTTCCCAGTTGTTTTCCTTTATAAGTTCCGCCAATGCTCTGGCAGGCATCTTCCAGTAAAACGAGGTTAAATTCTTTACAAATTGCCTTCAATGCATCAAGATCTGCCATACTACCGCACATGTGTACCGGCATGATGCATTTTGTTTTGGGAGTGATGGCATTGCGAACGGCATCCGGGTTTAGCGTTAATGTTTCATCTATATCTACCATTACAGGAATTGCACCTACGCTTATTACTGCTTCAAAACTGGCTACAAAGGTAAAAGACGGGAGTATCACTTCATCACCGTAACCAATTCCCAGTGCGCTCAGGGCAGTAGTTAATGCCGCAGTACCACTGCTAACCAGTTGGGCATGATCACAGCCAAACCTGCTGCAGATAGCTTCTTCCAGTTCTTTTGCTTTCCAGATTCCTTTCCGTGGACCATCAAAACCGTAGCGCATCAGGATTCCTGTTTCAAGTACATCATTTACTTCTTTGCGTTCTTCAGCTCCAAATAATTCGTAACCGGGCATAATTTTATAATTAAAGTAATTAAGGAAATGCAAAGATAAAATAAATAATGGCAGATAACTTCACAATTTGAAGAGCGGTTAGAAGCTTCATAACCGGCTACATGTTCATATCTTGTTGATTCCGTTCATGTAAAAAATGCTGCATGTTGTTTCCATAGCTTTAAAT
>JAGPDJ010000407.1 GCA_018057635.1 Ferruginibacter sp.
ACTTTATCCCATGTCCAGTACTCACTGATACTAATATCATTCTGTTCAAAATAATATCCATTTTGTTCAATGACCAAAGACTGCCCTGCAGCAAAATTTACAATTGAAAACTGGAAATCTGTTGATGCTGATTTATTTTCATCGAGGTATTTAACAGCAGGTTTTTCTTTTGTAAACAGCACAGCAATGGTTTGCTGGTTAGGCTTGAATTCAACTGTCTGTGTGCTGTCGTCTTTCTGATAATTTAAAGCAGTGTATATATTCTTAGGAACAAATGCAGTATCCTTACTGCTATAAGAAATGAGGAACTGTATTTCAAAGCCTTCTTCCTTTAATTCTTTTTTATATATGCTTCGCATAAAATGTAAAATAGAACCCTTGTATGCTTTTTGCCTTTCCATTGCCCATTTTTCCTGTTGCGTTTGATCTGTTGCAGTCATTTCCTCAAACAAAGGAAAACCGGTATACAGGCTTACTTGTGTTTCATAAGCATGGGTAAAAGAATCGAGGCTGTAGCGGATGTTATAACCAAGAGCCTTATTCTCTATTTGCAATGGTTCTGTTGCCATTACTTTTAACCTGTTTCTTTTCTTGGAAAAATAAAACTTGAGTACTTCGGGGTTTTTAATATTGCAGGAAGCACTGTTAACAGTTTTGCCAATAAAATGATCCATAAAAAAACTGCCGTATTTTTCAAAACCATTCTTAACTTCTGTTGTTGCTACAACAGACACCGCTTCCATTTCTTTTTCTTTATGTTTTAATTCAAAATAAATATCACGGTTAGACGCATCTGAGGAAGTTATCCGTTTGCTTTCAGTTGCGAAACCTGTAAAAGTTACAACCAGATCATAACCACCGGCCGGCAATTGCAAACTGAATTTACCCTCGGAATTTGTAACGGTACCAAATGTTGTATTCTGCGCAAATACAGATGCGCCGGGTAAAGGCTGATTTGTTTCCTTGTTAAAAACAGTTCCGCTGATATAAAAATTAACGGATTGGGAATATCCGGTTGCAACAGTTAACAGCAATACCAGCATGAAAGATATATACTTCATAGTTTATTGAATAAGTGATTAACTGTAACGAAAGTACATTATTGAATGTTAAGCTTTTGTTGCAAAACTGAACAGGTTGTTTTAATGGTTTGTTCAAGATTTAGGTATTCAAAAGATGGCAGATATTTCTTCAGTTTGCTGTTATCATATACTGCTATAGCCAGGGCTGTTGCAGCAGTTTCTTTTGTAACAAGGGGTTGTTTGCCGGTGAATTTACTTTTAATGCGTTCCAGTCTCCACACAACAGATGCCAGCCATGCAGTTACTTTTTTTGTTGGCCGCTTTTTTCCGAATGCATCTGCCATACTGTTGAAGACTTCCCTGTATGTCCTGTTTTCTGCACTGATGATAAATCGTTCTGATACTATATCAGATTCCATCAGTTGTATCATTGCCTTAGCCACATCCGCTACATCCACAAAACCGGTCATGCCCTCTGAATACCAGGGAAATTCATTGTACACCGATTTAAAAATCTTCGTGGAGCCTTCATTGTGATCTCCAACACCCAATATGATAGTTGGATTAACTATTACAGCATTCAGGCCTTCTGCAATGCCTCTCCAAACTTCCAGTTCGCCCAGGTATTTAGATTGCCCGTATTTACTGTTACTGGTTTCTTCCGTCCATTGCATGCTTTCATCTATCATTGCATCTTTCCTGATACGGCCCAATGCAGCCACCGAACTTACATGAACCATTTTTGTTACACCGGCTTCCAATGCAGCATTCACCACATTCGCTGTTCCTTCCACATTAACTTTAAACAATGCACCGGCATCAGAACCATTGAATGATACCTTTCCGGCACAATGATACAATTCTTCCACCCCTTCCATTGCTTCCTCCAAACCTGCAACATCCAGTACATCACATCGCAGCAGTTTAAGATTTTCTGTTGCCGGGATTTCTAGTGTTTTTTTATTATATAAAGCTGTTACTGTTTTTCCCTGTGCAAGTAATTGCGATACCAGTTCCCGGCCCAGCAAACCTGCACTTCCTGTAACCAAAACCCTGCCCTTTACCGAAGATGAATGACTCATGAATTGCTTTTTTATGTGTCAGGATTTATTACCTGAAGTACTGTATGAATAAAACCCTTTTCCGGTCTTTTTTCCGAGTTCTCTTTTTGATACTTTTTCCTGTTGCAATGCAGCAGGTTTAAACCTCGGTTCATGATCAAATGCATCATACAATGATTGAGATACCGCCAGGTTAATATCCATTCCTATCAGGTCCATCAACCGAAAAGGCCCCATTTTAAAACCGGATGCTTCCATGATGCTGTCAACATTTTCAAAAGTAGCAATATTCAATTCCACCAGTTTCATAGCTTCCAGGTAATAATGTCTTGCCACCCGGTTTACGATAAATCCCGGTGAGTCTTTACACAGTACAGGTGTTTTATTCATCCGGATACATACCTGCATCAGGACATCAGTAACATGAACTGCCGTTTGATTGCCGCTAACAATTTCAACCAGTTTCATGATATGCGCTGGATTAAAAAAATGCATACCGGCAACCCTTTCCGGATTAAGTACATTCGATTGAATGGCTGAAACAGAAAGGGAAGAAGTATTGCTTGCAAAAATGGTCTTATCTGAATTGATTGCAGCCAGCTGATTGAACAAGGAGGATTTAACTGCTTCAATTTCAACAATGGCTTCAATGATCAGATCTGCCCTGCATTGTTCTATGG
>JAGPDJ010000408.1 GCA_018057635.1 Ferruginibacter sp.
TTTAAAATTTATCGGGTATGAAGAAATTGAAGAAGGAATTTACAGTTATTACCAGGCAGATAATATAGGCAATGTGAAACACCTAACTGTTACAGATAATATTTTATATGAATATAAAAATGAACAGATAAGCCTGTTGCATGTAACGGTGAATAACAACCGAAAAAGTACAAAACTGAATAACCCCGAGGACAAAGCGATTTTTGAATTTTAACTTTCTCCCATATCTTCTTTCAGTTCTTCAGATATCTTAACCATAACCTTATCTATACGTTGTCCGTCCATATCAATGATCTCGAAATGGAAACCCCTCCAGTCAAATGTTTCCCCGGTTGCAGGAATGTGTTCCAGTTCGTGTAGAACAAATCCGGCCAGTGTATCAAATTCATGTTCATCATCCATCCAGTCGGCTTTTTCAAAATAACTCAGGAAATCATAAAAATGTATCTGGCCATCTACCAGGAAACTTCCATCGTTTCTTTCAACTATCTCGTATTCATCCTGTCCTGTCTGTGGCACATCGCCAACTATGGCCTGTAAAATATCATTGATGGTGATCATGCCTTCCAGTGTTCCGTATTCATTTACAATAAAACAGGTATGAATCTGAGATGCTTTGAATTTCTCCAGCAGCTGGTATGCCTTATTGTTCTCTGGAACAAAAAGGGCTGGTTTGGTGATATCTCCCAATAGTGTTTTTGGCTCTGCCTTTACCAGGTCCTTTACATAAACAAGCCCCTTTATATCATCTATAGATCCGTCGCAAACCGGGAAAGTGGAATAAACCACTTCTGCGAATTTTGACTTAAATGTTTCCACCGAATCTTTTGCATCTACCCATACAATATCAGTACGGTGTGTCATCAGCGAAGTAATACTGCGGTCTCCCAGGTGAAATACCCTTTCAATGATATCTTTTTCACCTTCTTCAATGGTTCCGTGTTCACTGCCTTCAGAGATCATAGCCTTAATTTCTTCTTCAGTAACAGAGCTGTCGCTGGCTTTGGAAATATTGAATACTTTAAAGATCAAATTGGTGCTTCCTGATAACATCCACACAAAAGGATGCATGATCTTGGAAAGTATATTCATCGGGCCGGCTACCAACCGCGATATCTTTTCTGCCCTGATCAATCCGAATTTTTTTGGGATAAGCTCACCGAAAATAATTGATAAAAAAGTTACGATCACCACAACAATACTGGTAGCAATGGCGCCCGCATATTCCCGGATCGGTTCAAAGCTTTCTAAAAATGGCTGCAGATCTTTGCCAAATTTTTCACCGGAATAAACACCCGTTAAGATGGAGATAAGCGTGATGCCTATTTGAGCCGTACTTAAAAATTTCTCCGGATTTTCTGCCAGCGCCAAAGCAGCCTTTGCTTTCAGGTCGCCTTTATTGGCAAGGCTTTCCAGCCTTCCTTTCCGGGCGCTGACCAATGCAATTTCACTCATCGTAAAAAGCGCATTTAAGAAGATCAGCAATAATAAAATAATAATTTCAGTCATATATTTAAACCAATTGGTAGTTGTTGTTAAACGATCTTGCCGACAAATATCCTAAAACTAAACCAATAAGGCCTCCACATATTACATCCAGCGGAAAATGAACACCCACATATACCTGTGCATAACAGATAGATATGGCCCAAACAAAAAATAAAAGTGCCCATTTCCCTATGAACGGGTGCAAGGTTCCATAGTAGAAAGCGGCCATAGCAAAATGATTCACTGAATGTGAAGATGTAAAACTGGAACTTTGTGGCCTGTAGCTGACCAATACCCTGATAGTATCTGCCAGTTCCGGGTCGTTGCAGGGCCGTAGCCGGAATATATTTTCTTTGATGATATCACTGCTGAGGTAATTTGAGAGAATAACAGTTCCGGCAGCATAAAATATCCACCAGCCCCTGTTTTTTTTAAAATTGACCAATGCGAACAACAGCAGGAAAAGGTACAAGGGTAACCAGAAATTGGAATTACGCAGAAAAGGGAAAATAGTATCAAAAAAATCATGCTGCCAGCGATTATTTATAACCTGGAAAATTTGCCTGTCTAATTGCAGAAGTTTATTCATGTATGAATGTTAGGTTTTATATGTAACCATTTTTGTAAACCGGGTGAAATTAGTTCTGTTATTATATTCCGGGTTAACCGGGTTAGCATTTAACTGTTTAATTATGGTTAATATAAATAATGCTCAAAAATAATTAATCTAATTTAGCGGCAGCTTAAAATAAAATTCATGGGTTTTATTAATAAAATTCCCAGGCTTATTCGCTGGGTTTTTTCTGTGTTGCTGATTTTCCTGGTAACCCTCACTGTTTACAGGTTGATCTTCTTTTTTCACTACAGGGGCGAAAACCGCCCTTTCAGTGGTTCTTCATTTATATTGGGCTTGCGGTTTGATGCCAAATTCATAGCCATACTTGGTCTCGGTATGCTGTTATTGTGTGCAATTCCTTTTATAAACCCTTTTAAAAATAACCGGGCAATCCGTTACTGGAATATCCTTATGCTGCTATTGTTCCTGGTAACCCTGGTTTTTTTGGGATCAGATTTCTATCATTATGATTACCTGAAGCAGCGACTTAATGCTTCTGTTCTTAATTTTTTGCAGGATGCAGGCATTTCATTTAATATGATGTTTGAATCTTATCCATTGTTTAAGATAATATTGATATTGGCAGTGTTGGTTATTTTGTTTGCCTGGCTTCACAAAAAGATACTGTTGCGGATGACAGCTAAAGAAAAATCAAC
>JAGPDJ010000409.1 GCA_018057635.1 Ferruginibacter sp.
CTGATAGCCTCGCCCATTGGTTTTCCCAGATGAATGCAGCAATAAAAACAGGCAGCAGGAACGATGCATTGTTTTCCGCAAAGCTTAACCATGGATAAAATCAAAAATCCGCGAAAGAAAAACTCTATGGTAATAAAGTCGAGCGAATAAAAGACTTCATGGATAGTATAAAAAATTCCTTTTGGTTGAAGTTCCCAGGAAGAAACGATCGCGGCCCTTGGATACATCTTTAAAAAATCAGGCTGTGTGGAAGCCAGTATAATTAATGGAAACATACATATGATCATAAGGAGGTATGGTTTTATTTCCTTCAGTCCGCTGATACCATAAAATTCCATTTCCTCCCTGTCTTTAATTTTCCATATAAAATAAACCGGAAAAAGGGCTGTAAAAATTCCGGTTAACCACCTGGAAACATGAATCCAGAATAGCTGTTCATCAGCTTTCCATATTTCCCTGATGGCAGGCTTCAGAAAATTATAATCAGTCTTTAAAGCATAGATCGCCGGTGCAGCAAAAAGAATTATCCAGAACCATTTATTTTTTATGAAGGAAAAATTCTCATAGAAAAAATACTGCAGCAGGTATGCTATACCGAATGGCAGGAGGTAAACAAAAAACTTTCCAAAAATTCCGGTGTATAATAGTTTTCCCTGTTTTAAAAAAACCAGTTCATGCAGAGGAAAATAATTTAAATAAATGATTGTGGCCAGCATCAATGATACCAGCAGGAAATAAACCGGTTTATAAGTGGTTTTATAATAGTCCCTGATATATTGAATGATCGTGTTGATACAAGCCAGCAGTTTTGGTTGAACTTAAGGAACCGGTTTATTCAGCGTGCTCCACAAAAGGTCTTTCAGTTGAGGAAGGTTATACCCTGTTACTGAAGAAATAAAAATATGAGGAATGTTTTTCGGGAGCTCTTTGGCAATAGCCTGTTTCAGTTCATCATCAAGCATATCAGATTTACTGATGGCGATCACAAAGTCTTTTTGCAGCATTTCCGGGTTGTATTGTTCCAGTTCACTTCTAAGTATTTCAAATTCCGCAGCATGATCCTTGCTGTCGGCAGGGATCACAAAAAGCAGGATAGAATTCCTTTCAATATGCCTTAAAAAACGATGCCCGAGGCCTTTGCCTTCTGCTGCACCTTCAATGATTCCCGGAAGGTCGGCAATACAAAAGCTTTTTCCGTTGTAGTATTCCACCATACCCAATTGTGGCACCAGTGTGGTAAAAGCATAATCAGCAATTTTTGGTTTTGCTGCAGTTACGCGTGACAGTAATGTTGATTTGCCTGCATTGGGAAAACCTACCAGCCCAACATCGGCAAGCACTTTCAGTTCCAGCACTTTAATTCCTTCCGAACCGGGTTCGCCCGGTTGTGCATATTCGGGAGCCTGGTTGGTTGAAGTTTTAAAATTGCTGTTCCCCAGGCCGCCGCGTCCGCCCTTTACCAGTATTATTTCCTGGCCATCTTCCATGATCTCTGCCTCAATTTCACCGGTTTCATCATTTTTTGCAATAGTACCCAGCGGTACTTCAATGAATATGTCTTTACCAAACCTCCCGGTAGAATTGTTGCCGCTTCCGTTTTGGCCATCTTCTGCCAGAACATTTTTAAAATAGCGTAAATGGAGCAATGTCCATAATTGGGTATTTCCTTTTAAAATGATATGTGCACCCCTGCCGCCATCGCCCCCGTCGGGACCGCCTTTAGCTGTGAGTTTATTGCGCATGAAGTGCTTGCTTCCGGCACCACCATGGCCACTGCGGCAGAATATCTTGATCTGATCTACAAAATTTGACTTTTCCATTTGCTGCAAAGGTCTGTAAATTTTATGCATTAAGTTTGATAAGTATATCTTTCCGTCATGAAAAGTTTGTTTTCGATCATTTCTATTGTGATATTGAGTTGCTGTACCGGCCGAAAATTCCAGCATAATCAACCGGTTAAGGATACAACTGTTCCGGTAGTTAAAAATGGCACAAAACATCCGGCAGACTCATTATTGCCTGGTTGTGTAAGAGAACTTATTGCCAAATTTAAATTAGAAGAAAAGAAGATACCAGCCCGAAGTATTTATAGTTATACCTACCAGGGCAAAATCGTGTATTATGTACCACCGGAATGTTGTGATTTTTTCAGTGACCTCTACGATGAAAATTGTAAATTAATTGCACATCCCGATGGCGGGTTTACCGGTTTGGGAGATGGTAAAGCACCGGATTTTATATCAACCAGGAAATATGAAAAACTGTTGTGGAAAGATGAACGGGAATGAACAAAAGATCTGCCTATAGATTTTTTTCTGAATTAATTTCCATACGTTTCAGTTAATGACTGTGTTTTGTTTTTCGGAGGTAATATTCTGTAAATAAAATAGCTGATACCAGAACAAAGAGTTGAATAATGATTCCTATAGTATCTGTTTGGGAAATACTTTCAGCAGATGCAGTTGTTTTGTGTTTTAATTCCCAGATTGATCCTGTATCTCCGCCTTTCATGCCCAATACCTGTTGAATTAAATTTAATGCAACATGGATGCCTGTTGGCATGGCAATCCCTTTCGACCAGATTGCAGCTAATCCAAATACGAATGCCCAAATAGCCGGCCCGAGAAACGCAACCTGGAAATCCCAGCCCTGAATGATGTGATACAATGCAAATGCAATGGCAACAATAAGTTGAGTGATGCGTAATCCAAATATTTTATTCAGTTTTATAAATGAATAAGACCGAAAGGCAATTT
>JAGPDJ010000410.1 GCA_018057635.1 Ferruginibacter sp.
CCTATAACCTGTTGCCAGTATCTTATACAATTTCTGTTTCCATTTAGGGATGTTCATTTTTGAATCCCGGTAAACAGCAAAATCCTTTATCAAAGCCATGTACAAAAAAAGGACACTGCCCACAAAATAGGTAAGAATGGCAAGTACATCCCATGTTAATGGAGATTGTAATCTTGGATAAATAAACAAATGATGAAGCCTGTCAAAACGGCCAACGCATAACAGAATAAAGATCGGCCCAACAATAACAGAAACAATGGTCATCATTTGTGCAAGCCTGATGATGGGTTTACCCCATGAGACTTTAGACAGGTGCAGTAAGCCGGAAATAATTGCCCCGGCATAGCTGAGGCCGATAAAAAAAATGAAATTTACAATATACAGGCCCCAAACCACATTATCCCGCATTCCGGTAATTCCATGTCCTTTTGCAATCTGTAAGTATAACGCATAAATGCCTACCAGTATCCAAACCAAAAAGAAAATGCTCCATATCATGTTTCGTTTTCCAAACTTTTCAATGTTGGGGCGCTGGTAATCAAAAGCCTCCTGTTGGTATGTATTGAGTTCCATAATTGTTAGTATTCAATATTATATAATAGGTTTTACTGTTTACAACAGCTTTACTTCTTTGCTTCCATGATATCCTTAAACCTTTCCTTAATATTTTCCGGGAGGTCATCATATCCTCTTTCAACAGGGAACTGCCTGTCTTTTGGCGGCAGGTAATATACCCTTGGCTTTGTTCCCAGTTCTTCCAGGAAACGGTAGCCGGCCCTGTCTTTTAATAATTGAGTGAAGCCTAATGTTTCGGAACCATTGGTTACTGTATCTTCATTTTCATCACCAAAATAAAACACACCGTTGGGGCATGATTCCACACATGGTGGCAGCAAACCTTCCCGGGCCCTGTCGGGGCAGAAATCGCATTTTTCCACCGTACCCACTTTTGCAGGTATACCTGTTTCGGCATTATATTGCAGGTCTTGTAACTCTAAAGGCACATTGGGTTCATCCCAGTTAAATACACGGGTTGAATAAGGGCAGGCAGCCATACAGAATTTGCAGCCAATGCACCTGTCATTGTCAATCAACACCAATCCATCATTCCGTTTAAAAGTGGCATCAACCGGGCAAACTTTTACACAGGGAGGATTATCACAGTGGAAACATTGTTTGGGAAACCAATATGGCGCCGACTTTTCACTGTCCTTCATTAATTTAACAGAAAGCCACTCGGTTTCTTCCGGGCGGTAATGGTGTTTCTGACAGGCTGTTACACATTTACGGGCATTTTTACAAAGGGCCAGGTCAACTACCATTACAAACCGCTTTCCTGCAATACCTGTACGCTGTTCATGTTGGGATAAAACAGCCATATTCTCCCGGTGATTCAGGTAAGCTGAGTCTATTTCTACAATCTCGCCATCCGGAGAAAGCAGTCTTACTTTGTCGCTTACAGCAGTTTTATTGGAAGTGCAGGAGCAGGCTATACTGCCACAGGCAGCAGTTGCCACCGTTGCTATAGCCACATTTTTTATGAAATTCCGCCTGCCCGGTTCTTGAATTATTTCTTGTTCTTTCATTGTTATATTATTTTGAAAGGATCAGTTATTTAGATTCTTTGGAAGGATTATTCATCCAGTCGTAGATCTCCTGATTGGATGATTTTTGTTTTTTAGATGCGGCTTCAAGCACCGTTTTATCAATTTCAACGAGTTTTCCGTCGGCAGTCAGCATTTTTACCATTCCTGGTTTAGCTTCTTTATTATCAGCCGGTGTCAATAATGACAAAAACCAGCGGCGTGATTTATCGTCAGATTTTTTATTGTCTCCCATATACTTTTGATTTTAATATTTACTGGTCGTAATTGCAGTGCAATATATTTACATCTTGCTGACAAATTGATGACATTAATCAAAAGCTGATGTGATTAAAATCATACAGTGGACAATCATTTGTCATGAAATTGTAAATGGGGCCATCCTACATTTGATTATTAAATAAATTAACATTTACACAACAGATTTAAATTACATAAATATTTTTTTATGAAACATGTCTCAATATTTAAAGCAACTGCCCTCTTCCTGGCAGTTATTGTTATTTCTGCCTCTGTAATCCAGTGCAGGAAAACCGGCGATGTCATTAAGGGCCTGGACAGGTCTTTTAAGGGAAATGCGGACTCAACGGTCTATGCCGCATTTTATGAATCCAATAAGATAACCCCATCTGATGTGGTGCCTGATGTGAATGACATCATCAAGTTCAGGGGTGTACAAACCATTATTCATGAGTATTGTGCAACATCTAATTGTCATGGTGGCCCAATAGCCCCCAAGGTTGACACCTATGCCGAGATCATGAAGTTTGTAACACCCGGTAATCCCGAAGGCAGTAAGTTATGGGAATACCTGACCACCAATGATTTTGACAAGGCCATGCCACCGGTAAATTCAAATCATGAAATGAATACTACCGACAAATCGCTTATTTATAACTGGATCAAGAATGGCGCAAAGGAAAAACCAGATTACAATGATTTCAGGCCGGCAGCCATACAGCTTATTATTTCCGGCTGCGGTTCTGCCAACTGCCACAACCAGGCCACTGCAACAGGCGGATGGGCAAGGGCAGGATTACTTGGCCCTTTAACCACGGCAGATACCACTCAATACCTGTATATCAACCCATCAACCGGCTCTGTAACTAATTATTGCCAGCTTTCCAATGCAACAAAACGGGAA
>JAGPDJ010000411.1 GCA_018057635.1 Ferruginibacter sp.
CATGTTGTTTTGTTACTTGCCATTGTTGTGTTAAGTGCCGGAATGATTGCAGGTTATGCTGATATTATTCCGCATATCACCCGTGGTGAAAAAGTTAAGGAAGCTGCTTCCATTACCAACCCGGTTACCATACAAAGCAGCATATCTATGCTGCTTCCAATGAGCAGCACAAAAAACGACCACTTTTTTGCTACTGACCCTTCCATGAGGAACCTGTATTTTGGTATTACCCTGTTTTTGTTTTTTTTATGGTCACTATTTTCCCGCAAAAATAATTACCAGAAATTCTTTTTGATAGCAGGCATTGCATTCTTTTTACTTTCAACCAACGGTATATTTAAAACAGCTTTGTATAAATGGGCTCCAATGATAGCTTATGTAAGGATGAATGGTGAATTTGCCATTTTTTCGCTGTTCAGTTTCATACTTACCGCTTCTTTTACACTTAACCAATTTTTCAGGGATAAGAAAACATTTACAGGACCTTTGAAGATTCTTTATTATACACTTGAAATATTTATAGCTGCTACCATTGTTTTTGGGTTTTATAAAATGAGCCAAACGCATGACAGTTTTATTTTCCATTTAAAAAATATCAATGCAGAACAGGGTATTCCCCAGAAACTTAAATTACTGCTGGATTCAATCAGTTTTTATGATGCCTGCTGGCTCCAGGGAATCATACAATTATTTCTTTTATGGGGAATTAAATGGTGTTTGATGAAGCAGCATTCCGGCATGCTGGTAAAGATTGTGGTTGCCGAAATGATCTTTGCAAGCTTGCTGAATATTCCTTTTACCGGTGTTGGAAAAGCATCTGTACATGAAGTGCAAACAGTTTTGAATAAATCACCCAAGGGCATTATAGCCGCACCGCTAAAACCCGTGAACCTGCATGATACCATCAGCGTGTATGAAAGCGGTTTAGTTGGAAACTGGAGTTTTTATAATAAACAACCAGGGAACAAAGCATTTGCATTTTACCCGGTAGAGTTGAAAAATACAAAACTGATTTATGCAGACAGCAACAGCAGTTATTTTTACAAGCCATATCTTTTTACGAAAAATGACAGCACATTAAATAATATAACAATAACAGGGTTTACCGGTAGCCGAATTGCTGCAACGATCAATGCTTCCACAACAGATCTATTGGTGCTTCAACAAAATATCTACCCGCACTGGTTTGTTTATACAAATAATAACAGATCAACAGTTGCAGATTATGGAGGTATTTTTCCGGCTGCGCCTATCATACCCGGAACCAATAAAATTGAATTTATATTTGAACCATCCTTAATAAAAAAAGCGATGCTGGTGAGTGCGATCGCTTTCATTATCTATTTATCAATATTGATATTTATTTTTATCAGACAGCCTTCCCCTTCATTGCAAGGGAAATAGCTTTGTCCATCACCCTTTCTGCATAAGGCCTTGAAATATCATTCAGTTCTTCCGTTTTCTTCATGATCAGGTCTTTATCATCCATGGTTATAGCCAGTTGAAGCGCCTGCATGGCATTGGCGGTTTGCAGCAATTCTTCTTTTTCTAATTCTGATGCATTCTTTTGTAAAAACCGCTCTGTAGTCTTTAATAACTGTTCCCCTTCAGTTTTTGCTTCGTTGAGTGCCCTGGCGGCAATATCATCTTTTGCATGTGTGATGGAATCGAGCAGCATTTTTTCTACGGCTTCGTCAGACAATCCATATTGCGGTTTAACTTCAATGCTTTGTTCAACACCGCTTCTAAGTTCTTTGGCAGTTACGGTAAGTATTCCGTCTGCATTGATCAGGAAACCTACTTCCACTTTTGCCATACCTGCGGGCATTCCGGGAATTCCTTTCAAATTAAATTCAGCCAGTTTGCGGTTATCCTTCACCAGGTCGCGTTCGCCCTGGAATACACTGATACGCATACTTGCCTGACCGTCGGCCTGTGTAGTATATTGCCTGGCTGCTTTCGACGGGATCTTTGCATTCCGGGGTATCAGTACATCCATCAATCCGCCCGCTGTTTCAATACCCAGGCTGAGTGGGGTAATATCCAGCAATAAAAAATCTTTGTTGTTGCCTGCAAGAATATCGGCCTGTATGGCTGCTCCTAAAGCAACCACTTCATCAGGGTTCACAGTGTCATTCACTGGTTTACCAAAAAATGTACTAACCGAATTTATAACAAGGGGAACCCTTGTACTACCTCCTACCATCACCACCGATTCAATTTCTGCTGCAGTTAAACCGGCATCTTTCAATGCGTTTTTACAACAGGTAATTGTTTTGTCAACAAATGGCCTGATCAGTTCTTCAAATTGTTGTTTGCTGAGTGATACTTTATCTCCATTAATTTCATCCTCAAATAAATCATTTGCAGATAAATATTTTTTGGCCGATTCGGCTTTTAACCGAAGCGTTTGTGCAAGAATGTGATTTTCCGCCAGGTCATTTTCAGAGATCCCGGCAGTAACTGCCCAGTATTTTACGATGGCATTGTCAAAATCATCGCCTCCGAGGTACGTATCACCGTTAGTTGACAGCACTTCAAACACACCGCCAACGATGCGTAAAATGGAAATATCAAATGTACCCCCGCCCAAATCGTAAACAGCAATCACTTTTAATTCATTCATATCAAGCCCGATACCATAAGCCAGGCTGGCTGCCGTGGGTTCGTTTATGATCCGAAGAACGTCTATGCCTGCCAGTTTGCCGGCATCGCGTGTTGCCTGCCGCTGTGCATCATTAA
>JAGPDJ010000062.1 GCA_018057635.1 Ferruginibacter sp.
ATAGCACATTGTAAATCATCATAAAACTATAAATAAAAGTATTGGTTACCCAGTACATTTTCAAAAAAGCAAAAGCGGCAGATAAAAGAACCATGCCAATAAAATAAATATTCATCATGCGCTTTTTCCCAAATCTGTCAATTAAAATACCGCCAATAAGCATGCCTCCAATACCACCAATTAATTTCGCTGTTGCATAAAATTGAGAATAGGAAACATTGGTCCAGCCTAATTCTTTCACTGTAAAAATGGGAAGCAAAGTGTCAATATAATTATAAGCCCCCTGGCAAATAAATAATATGCAGGCAAGCAACAAAGAATTTCTTAAGCTGAAAACACTATACAATGATTTGAATATGGTTATCCAACTGGTTAATTGTAATTTTTTAGTTTCTGCCGAAGCTGTGCCTGAAGTCCAGGGTGCTATTTTTTCTCCTTGCCGTTCCCGTAAAAATAAAGGCACGAGCATAATAGCACCAATCATAACCGCAAGCAGAAGTATAGCTGTTGTAAAATCATATTTATTTAAAAGCCAACTGCCAAGTGCAAGTGATGAAGAAATGCCAATAATTTTTGAACCCCACATTAAACCATTGGCGCGTGCTTGTTGGTTTATGGGAATAATATCCACGGCCATTCCATCGGTTGCCACATCCTGAAAAGCACCAAAGAATGATACCACAAAGCCTGCTGCCATTAACAAGTTTAAATTGTTTAACGGATCAGGTACATAAGCCATGGCAATGCAACTTAGTATTAATCCTGTTTGACCCAAAAGCACCCAGGGCCTTTTACGTCCCATAGGCAAATAGGTATAACGATCCATGAGCGGTGCCACAATAAATTTAAAACTCCAGGGCAAGCCACAAACTACGGCAAAGCCTGCTATTTCACCCGGTGATTTGCCATTCATGGCCATCCATGCCGGTATGCCATAAAATAACATTCCCTCCGGTACGCCTTGTGCGAAATATAATGCGATAAAATTAAAATATCTTAAAAAAGTATTTTCAGAAAGCGCAGGTATTGAGCCGCTTTGTTTTAGCGGAATGCTGATGATTGCTTTCATAATAAGTTAGTTTTAGAAGATCAGCAATGCTACTGTAGTTTTTAAAACAGTCCTCAAAGGCTTTGTAACCCTTGAGGACTGTACTTCATTTTATAACTTATTTAGAACTTAAATCAGCACGCATAAATAGCAATTCATTCCAGCTTTCGTCCACAAATTCAGCAACGTCTTTCAGGTATTGTGCATGAGATCCTTCACCATTAACAGATTCAAAAGTTTCTTTAAATGGTTTACGAAAGCCTGCTGCTTTTTCTTTTAAACCCTGCTTATACCGTGTTACCAAAGTATATTGTGTTTTACCGGAAGAATTAGCTGAATAAACAGCAACCGTTACACCTGCTGCTACCCAGCTTTTTTTCAATTTCTTAATAATATTCACTACATTTTCAGCCTTGCCAACTTTGGGATATAGATGATTGATATTAATTTTATCGGAAAAATCACCCAATGCTACGGTGCTTAAAGAATCACTGTATACAGAATAACCACCCGATTGCCTGTCTGTTAAATAGATTGCCACAGATTTATTCCAGTCAATATTGTGGTCATTACTTAAATTACCCCTGGTATCTTCCGCTTCCCAGCTAGTTGGTCCTTCGGTGATATGATAACCACCCATATCAGGGCCTGATTGTATGGTAAATACCCGCCAAAAGGCATTGCCGGTGTGGTACTTTTGAGCATGGGTAGCCAGCGCTTTTTCAAACTCAAGCACTTTATCCATTTTTGGGAATACCCGCTGGGTAGAGATCACATTTTTGGTTTGACTAATACCTGCGAACGGAATTAGCAAACAAAGAAGAAAAAAAAACTTTGTCTTGATAAGGAGATTCTTGTTCATGTTAGATTGATTTATTTGTTAAAAAGAATGTTATGATTGCTTGTTGAGTAATGTCTGAAACTGCTAAGGATAATATGGTAAATATCTACATTGAATCAACTTTTTGTGAGTACAAATCGACCTTAATATTGTATATTCTCCCTATTTAACCGGACAAATTGTGCATTAAGAGGATAAATTCGTCATTTTACCAAATGATGAGTAGTTTCTATATAAAACCATGTAAAAAAAATGTTAGTTCCGTTTATCTTTATATGCAAATGCATATACCCTCTTTATTGCTGAAAGTATTTTTTGGATTTGCCATTTCCTGTTTTACAGTGTTGGCTACAGCACAAAACAAGCCTGGTTACGAAACCATTTCTACAGCCGAGGGTTTATCGCAGGGAATGGTATTCGATCTGTTACAGGATAAAGAAGGATTTATCTGGGTGGCCACCAAAAATGGAATGAACAGGTATGATGGTTATAGTTTCAAAATATTTTCCAACGATCCCTACAATATTCATTCCCTCAGCAGCAATACTGTCGTTAAACTTTTTGAAGATTCAAAAGGCCGGATATGGGCTGGTACAGAAAATGCCGGTTTAAATATCTATGATAAGCAAAGTGGAAAATTTTACAGAATCGCACACAGTAATTCAAATCCGGCAAGCCTTTCGGGTAATGGAATTAAATCAATAGAAGAAATGCCCGATGGCAGAATACTGGTAGCTACAGATGTTGCAGGTTTGAATATTATAGAAGTAGGAGCAGCATTCTTTGCAAAAGAAGCTTTACCAGTTGTAACACGGCTTAGCTTACCCAATGATGAACACGTGTACGGAATGGGAAAAGATAAGAACGGAGTTACCTGGATTGGCGGTATGGATGGAACTGTGTACCGGTTTGAACCATCAAAAAATAGTTTTATAAAACTGGACAACGGGATACTGTTAAATGATGGTTATATGAACCCGGATAGCAGTAAATTAATCAATAGCAACCTGTACCTATCAGACGGAAAAGAAATATACCCGTTATTCAACAACAGTAAAACACCTGCGGGTAATATCATTTTTAAACCCGTATCAAAACTTTGGGAATATCATCACCGGGAGGAGTATTTTTATGATGTATTTAAAAACGAACCCGGTAAACCGGTAAACTGGAATGATCCCCTGCCCAAAACTACTACCAGGTTATGCTATCCGTTTATAATTGACAAGTCAGGAATATTATGGTCAGGTTCTGTGGGATGGGGTTTACGTAAATACAATTCCGTTAGCAGTAAATTCAAAACACAGGCTAATAATAAAACTATCCGGCTGATTATTCCTGCCGGAGGCAAGCGTATTTATTTGGTGAGCTATGATTACAACTGGATGACTCTGAAAGAAGACGGTTCCATTACAGATGCTTTTAAAAAAAATCCTTCCCTGAGCCAGGTAGATAATTTTATCATTGCTTCTACAGGCGATTATTGGTTTAAAAGTGATGAAAAAGGATATTTTAAATACAATCCTGCATCCAATAAATTACAGGCCTGGCCAGGCATAAATGCTAACCAGTTATTTGGCAAAAAACAACCTTTTCTGGAAGACCGTAAAGCCAACCTATGGTTTCCGGGACAGGACGGAGCTATAACTTTATTGAATACAGCAACCGAGAAGCTGGATAGCTTTACTATAAATAAAGATGCGTCTAAAATTATTTGTTCCGCTTTGTTTGAAGATAAGCAAGGCGCTTTTTGGATAGGCACAGAAAAAGGCTTTGCCAAAGTTATTGTTAACTATAGCAATATTGCTTCTTCACAGGTTAAATGGTTTTACAATAACAGCAACAATCGGAATTCGCTCAATTACAATCATGTTTCCTGTTTTTTAGATGATCCTGCAGCCCCAGGAAAGTATTTATGGATATCAACAAAAGGAGGTGGACTAAACAGGCTGGATAAAACCACAGGTGATTTTTTTCACCTAACAGCAAAAGATGGCTTGCCGGATGATGTAGTGTATGGGATATTACCTGACAATGCCGGCAATATCTGGGGAAGCACCAACAAGGGTATTTTTTGCCTTACTTCATCAAAAAATAACAGCAGTAATAATTGGGTATTCCACAATTTTACCAAAGCAAATGGTTTACAGAATGATGAATTCAATACAGGTTCATACGCTAAATTACCGAATGGCCACCTGGCTTTTGGCGGAGTAAACGGGCTGAATATTTTTGATCCCAAAGATATCCTGGTACCGGGATTTGTGCCGAATCTATTTATTACAGATATCCTGATCAATAATCAATCTATTACTCCGGACGATGATACTAAAGTGCTGAAAAATACTATTGAAAAATCAACAGGTATTACGCTTACACACCTGCAGGATATTCTTACGCTTGAATTTTCATCGCTTGATCTTACAGCTTCCAGTCAGAATAAATACCGTTACCAATTGGTTGGCGTGGATAAGAATTGGGTAGAATCCGGCACCCGCCGCACGGCAACATATTTACACTTACCTGCAGGAAAATACATTTTTAAAGTGCAGGGCAGCAACAGCCAGGGTATCTGGAGTGATAAGATAGCCGAACTGCAGATCATAGTATTGCCGCCCTGGTGGCGAAGCTGGTGGGCTTACCTCGTATATGCGATACTGGTAGGGCTTGGCATCAGGGCCTATTTTAAATTCAGCGTAAACAGGGCCAAACTAAAATCTCAGTTAAATTTTGAACAGCTGGAGGCCAAAAGAGTTAAGGAATTAGACTCGGTTAAAACACAATTGTATACTAATATCACGCATGAATTCCGTACACCGCTTACGGTAATCCTTGGAATGGCACAGCAGGTTAAAAATAATCCCCGTGCTCATCTGGACAATGGTATAGATATGATCATCCGCAATGGGCAAAGTTTGTTGAAACTGATAAATGAGATGCTTGACCTGTCGAAGCTGGAAACCGGGAAAATGACACTGCAACTTGTAAAAGGAGATATCATTAATTTTCTCAGGTACATCGTTGAGTCTTTTCATTCATTGGCAGAAAGCCAGCATAAGCAATTGCATTTTTTAGCCGAAATGGATTCTTTATACATGGCTTATGATCCCGAAAAAGTACGGCAAATCGTTGCCAATCTCTTATCAAATGCACTAAAATTCACACCGGAAAAAGGTAATATTTATATAACGGTAAGCGAAAATAACCTGTTGAACGATGCGAAGAAATCATTGTTGGTCATAAAAGTTAAAGATACCGGGATTGGCATTCCTGAAAATCAGTTACAACATATATTCGACAGGTTTTACCAACTGGATAACAGCCATACACGAAAAACTGAAGGAACCGGAATTGGACTGGCGCTTACAAAAGAACTGGTTAAACTGATGGAAGGAGAAATTTCGGTTAAAAGTCCGCCAACAGGTGCAAACAAAGGAACTGAATTTACAGTAACACTGCCATTAATCAGCTTAATGGAAGAACCTGAAAGTAATTTTTACCAGGACATAAAAGAATCCGGGATACAAAAAATCAATACTGCAATTACTTCCGGTTTAGAAAAAAATGATGAACCCGGAAGTAAGGAAAAACCACTCATCTTACTGGTGGAAGATAATGCAGATGTGGTTGCTTACACCGCATCCTGTCTCCCTGACTACCGACTTGCTGTTGGCCAGGATGGAAGAGAAGGGTTTGAAATTGCAACAGAGTTAATTCCCGACCTGATCATAACTGATGTAATGATGCCATTCGTTGATGGGTTTGAATTGTGCAGGCAATTGCGGAATGATGAACACACCAGCCATATCCCTATCATCATGCTTACTGCCAAAGCAGATATAGAAAGTAAAATGGAAGGGTTGGAAAAAGGGGCAGACGCTTATTTAGAAAAACCATTCAACAGGGATGAATTATTGGTTAGGATAAAAAAACTGCTGGAACTGCGGAAAAACCTTCAACAGTTTTATCTTAAAAAAGCAGGTATCCGCATTGAAACGGAAACAACCGAACCTGTTTTATTAGTTGATCAGCAAATTGAAAGTAAAACAGAAGACGACTTTGTAAGAAGAGTAAGAGAAGCAGTAGAAGCTCATTTAGATGATGCCGGATTTACAGTTGAAAAGTTATGTAAACTGGTTTTTATGAGTCATTCTCAATTGCACCGAAAGCTGGACGCACTCACAGGCTGTTCACCTAATAAATTTATCCGTATCATCCGGTTAAACAAAGCCAAAGATCTTTTGATACAACCCGGCATAAGTATCGCATCAATTGCTATGGATTGCGGTTACAATGACCCTGGTTATTTTGCCAGGGTATTTAAACAGGAGTATGGGATAACGCCACAAGAATGGCGGTTAGCTAAATCAACAGCAACTTAGTGCAGTAAACAATTGAGAAAGCAATAACAGCTTATATTTGCAACTAACCCGGACGGTTAGCTCAGTTGGTTAGAGCGCTACGTTGACATCGTAGAGGTCGTTGGTTCGAATCCAATACCGTCCACACACAATGTTGTTTTATGTGTGTGATATTAATGGCCTGAAAATGGTAAACTGGTCAGGAAAGTGAAGAACTCCACTCAAGGTTGAACAAGCCATATTTTTCTTTGATACAGGTAAACAGGAAACAACTGGTGAATGGAATATTCATTTGTTTCTCAACACCGTTTATTTGAATAGAAAAAGTTCCCATTACATATGCCATGGTACAACATGTTTTCATGGCATTCCAGTTTTCAGGAACAAGTGCTTCATTATAACCAAAATCAACCTGGGAAGAGGCTAGTTTTTCTACAAGGCTTTTCAACAATCCCGGATCATACAGGTTTGCTGTAACGTTAAATGTTTTTTTCATGTAAGATGGATTAGAAATTGTTCCTAAAATAAGGAAAATATTTTGAAAATCCTTGTAGTAGAATTTATAAAAATGTTATTTCGGGAAAAATGTCTGTAAATATGCCTAAATATGTGTATAACTGAATATTTTTTGCCTGTTTAGCCTGCTTTCAACCTGTTTTTCACTATAATTCGGTAATTGGTGGGAAAATAATATAATCAGAGTGTATTAAATGAAATATTTTGCAGCCCAATAAATTCATAAAATTGCTTCAATCAATTATATATATACTTTCTGGTTTGATAGCAGGCTTTGCCATTGCATGGTTTATACGCAGTGCAACCCTTGCAAAACTTAAAAAAGTTCACCTGGATACCGAAGGTTTCCTGGAAAGAGAAAAGCTTGGCAAAGAGCGGTTACAAAGGGAAACTGAACTTTTTTATCAAAGGGAAACTGAACTGATCAGGAAACTGGATGCCGCAATAAAACTTAACAAACAACTGGATGGCGATATCATCCTGCTCCAGAAAAGTAATGAAGAAACGGAAGCACTGCTGAATGCAACTGAGCCGGAAGTATATTCACTTAAGTTAAAATTGATTGAAGCAAATAATACCATTGCCCGGATGAAAGGAATGGCGGGCAAGCCTGGCTAAGTGAAAAGGAGGTATATTATTTATAAAACAGTTTTTCCCGCTCCGGGATATTAGCTGAAAAATACCTGCCAAGAAATAATTGCTGTTCTGCTAATTTTGATGAAAGCGTGCTTAACCTGTTAAGTAAAATACTCGGGTCATATTGGTCATTTGTTTCCGACCGCGACAAAATACTCAATTTGTTGTTTGCAGATAAAATATAGGTTGTCGACTTTTTAAGCATTTCACTAAAAAAGGTTTCTTCCTTAACCGGCAAGAAACGGTTATTCCGGTATTGTATGAATTCATTCAATATCTCATTGGCTTTGTTGAAATCTGAAACAGCTGTATTGTAAAGGTTCATATCCCGCTCTTCATATATTATTCCAGCCTGCATTTGTAAAAATTTCAACCTGTTTTTCACCAGCTCATTTTCTGTTCCGCTTTCCCTGATCCTGGAGATGGCTGATTCCAGTTGTTGCAACCGGGTTAAAAGCAGGTATGCATTAACTTCTGAATTGTAATTGATCAGATCTTTCTGTTTCCGGGCATACGTTCTCCCGGATACAAATTCTTTATGTGTAATCCGGTATTCCAGCAATTGCCAGAGCGGGTCAAATGGCATATGGGTATCTATAAACCTGCCTGGTGGTAATAAGTACCAGCGGGCGTTCATACTGTTGCCTTCATCCCAGGTAGGGTCACATAAATACCATTCATTTTCAAGGGATACAGCACACCAGCTATGCCCTGATCTGTCTATGGCGCCCAACTGTTTCGTATATCCGCTAACGATATAGCATTTAATGCCGCATTTTACCGCAATATCCGTGAACAGGGCTGCATAATTTTCACATACGCCTTTTCTTCTCCTTAATGCTTCAGTTACCCTTGCTTCAGGGTCTCTTTCAGAATTGATCGCATACATGCTATCAGTGTCATAACGTATATTGGTTGTTACCCAGGAATAAATGGCCAGGAGTTTTTCCCTTTCCGTTTTAAATGCTGAATTGATATAACTTGAAATAAATGCAGTTGAGTATGTATGATGCAATGGTATATAAACAGCCCTGGGGTCTTTTAAAACAAATTCATGGGCATCCTGCGCCTGCAATACGCCTGTAAAGCAAATAATACAACTTGAAATGATTGCCCTTTTCATACATTTAAAGTTAAATTATTAGCACCGGAATAAATGCTAATATCTCATTAAAATTTTATTACCGGGTTTTGCTCAATATTACCTGGTTGAATAATTGCCTGCAATTGATTTTTTATTTAAACAGGCACAGTCAGAGTTTTATTAATTTAGCTCCGGAAATCAAATGTTGAGCATAGGATAACAATGCAAGAAAATCAGTTATGAAAAGAATATTATTATTAATTCTTATTTTTTTGCAGCTTTCTGTAGTTGCACAGGATGATATAAGTATTGTGCCAATGCCTGCAGCAATAGAGGCCGGAGCAGGTTCTGTAACAATTGACAGTAATACGAGTATTTTTTTAATGGGTGACGGAATGATAAATACTGCTGCTTATTTCAATGAATACCTGCAACAATTCCAGGAATTCCGGCTAAAAATTGCTCAAAATAATACTGGTTCTAATACTATTATTTTGAAGAATAATAACAGCAACATAAATAAACCGGAAGGATATGATTTAAAAGTGAATAAAAATGGGATATACATTACCGGTGAAACTGATGCGGCTGTTTTTTATGGAATTCAGACATTGATGCAATTATTGCCAACAGAAAAAAAAGCTGTTGTTAAAATACCGGTTGTTTCTATAAGCGACAGTCCCCGTTTTACATATCGGGGCATGCACCTTGATGTAGCACGCCATTTTATGCCTGTTGATTTTATTAAGAAATACATTGATTACCTCGCTCTTCATAAACTCAATACTTTTCATTGGCATTTAACAGATGACCAGGGCTGGCGTATTGAAATAAAGAAGTATCCTAAACTAACAGAAACGGGTGCACGACGTAACGGGAGCATCATTGGCAGGTATCCCGGAAAAGGAAATGATAATATTCCCCATAGTGGGTTCTATACCCAGGAACAGGTAAAGGAAATTGTATCATACG
>JAGPDJ010000412.1 GCA_018057635.1 Ferruginibacter sp.
TCGGCCACAGTATGGGAGGCTATATCACACTCGCATTTGCAGAAAAATACAACACATCACTAAATGCATTCGGATTGTTTCACTCAAGTGCCTATGCAGATGATGAATTAAAAATTGAAACCAGGAATAAGGCAATTGATTTTATAAACAAGAACGGCTCAGAACCATTCTTAAAAACTACAATTCCCGGATTATTTTATGATACGGGCAACTCAGGGATTATAAATGCGTTATTGGAAAAAGGGAAAACATTTTTACCCGAATCGCTCGTGCAGTATTACCAGGCAATGATCGGGAGGCCCGACAGGACAGCGGTTTTAATGAATACATCCTTACCGGTATTATTTATTATGGGTGAACACGATAAAGCTGTTCCCATTAAACACAGCCTGGAACAATGTCATATGCCCAAAAAAGCACATATCTATATTTTAAGAAACAGTGCACACATGGGAATGCTGGAAGAAACGAAAAAAACGAATGAAATATTAGCGAAATTTTTACTAAATCCATGAATTTGTAAAGAGAGGCAGACAGCTATTTTCTTAAATTTACAGTCTTGATCATAAATATACTTTTCTAATGAAGCAAACGCTACTTGTGATAATTTTTCTTTCCTGCTTTTTTGCTGGTTTTGCCAAGCACATTACAGGTGGCGAAATGATTTATGAATATACGGGGCCTGGTTCAACTCCAGGATTTAAATATTACCGGATAACACTCAAATTATTCAGGGATGAAAATTGCATAAACTGTGCTGAAATGCCGGCTGAGGTTGTAATCGGCATTTTTAATAATGACGACAACCGTTTATACGGGCCTAATCATACCATTACCCTCGGGTCTGTGGCCAATTTACCCATAAATCCTTTACCACCCTGTATTACAAACCCGCCATCATTAAGTTATATTGTAGGTACTTACTCACTGGTTGTACAGTTGCCAGATAATGTTGCAGGTTTCACAGCTGCTTATCAAACCTGCTGCAGGATAGATGGAATCATGAATGTACCCAACAGTGTAGGTGCAACATATATTTGTAAGATTCCCGGAATTATTAACAGGCCGCCTGGTTTTACAGATAAAAGCCCGCGTTTTAATTCAGGAATTGATGTAGTTTGTTACAACAAACCTTTTACACTAAACTTCAGTGCAACAGATCCGGATGCAGATTCTTTGGTTTACAGCTTTTGCAGTGGTTTCAATGGTGGCTCTACATCAAATGCCAGTCCGGTTCCTCCCGGTGCACCTCCATATGGATTTATAGAGTATACCAACGGATTTTCCGGTGCAAAACCACTTGGAAACCTTGCTACCATCAATCCGGCAACAGGGATTATTTCCGGAATTGCTCCCAATGCAGGGAAATATGTAGTATCAGTTTGTATCAGTTCTTACCGCAACGGAGTATATATTTCAGAGCACCGTAAAGATTTTATCATTACTGTTGCACCATGTGATTTTGGCGGTGCCCAGTTATTTCCAAGTTACCTGAGTTGCGACGGATTTACATTTAATTTTGAAAATTTAAATACTTCTCCGCTAAATATTACATATTACTGGGATTTTGGTGATGGCTTCTCTTCAACAGATCCTAACCCAAGCCATACATATACAACTGCCGGAACCTATACTTTAAAACTGGTAGTAAACCGGGGTGGATCATGTTCAGATTCTGCCACTTCTACACTAAATGTTTTTCCCGGTTATTTTCCAGGATTTACAGAAAATTCACCCATTTGCAAGGACAGACCTTTGCAATTCAGAGACGCTACTACGGCAAATTATGGAGCAGCCAATTCGTGGA
The DNA here is from genome assembly GCA_018057635.1 of Ferruginibacter sp. The sequence goes on from JAGPDJ010000412.1 coordinate 1,808, forward strand.
GATGGGACTTTGGTGTAACAGGAATTTCTTCTGATACCAGCAGGTTACAAAACCCGGTTTATACTTATTCCGTTCCCGGAACTTATAATGCAACTTTAATTGTAGCCAGCGACAAAGGCTGTGTGGACACCATCACCAAAATTGTTACTATAGTTGACAAACCTGTATTTTCAGTAACCAATGATACGCTGATTTGTTCAATTGACACGTTGCGTTTAGATGCTGTTGCCGGATCAGGTGGTTCAATTTCCTGGACGCCCAATTATAATATCAATAACCCGAATAGCTTTACTCCGTTGGTAAGCCCTGATATTACTACAACTTATTTTGCAACATTTACTGATAATTCAGGCTGCATAGGCAGAGATTCAGTTAAAGTGAGTGTGGTTGATTTTGTATCACTAAGTTTAGCTGATGACACTACGATCTGCCGTACAGATGCAATTACACTTAAACCCATAAGTGATGGGTTGAAATATTCCTGGACACCAGCAGCTACTTTAAATGACCCTTTTATCAAAAATCCGATAGCAACTCCAGTTGCAGCAAGTACAACCTACCGGGTAACTGCAACGATTGGTAAATGTTCTAAATCTGAAGAGATCATTGTCCGCACAGTTCCTTATCCTGTTGCCAAAGCAAGCGCAGATACCCTGATATGCTTTGGTGGGTCTGCCCAACTGAATGTTACCGGAGGAAGTATGTATGCCTGGTCGCCCATTTCATTTTTAAACACTGCTAATATACCAAACCCGGTTTCTGTAAAACCAACTGCCAGTGTTCGGTATATTGTAGCTGTAAGGGATGTACTTGGATGCCCCAAACCTGTTTATGACACTGTAATTGTGAATGTAGCTGTAATAACTGCAGATGCCGGACCGAGAGATACATCTATAGTGCTGGAACAACCATTACAACTACTC
>JAGPDJ010000413.1 GCA_018057635.1 Ferruginibacter sp.
GTAATGCCTATTGTGGCAGTATTTCCTTCAATACGAATCCACTCATGGTCTGCAGTATACTTTAATTCGGCTGGTATATTCATCTGATAAAATTTTGATCCTCAAAGTTAAAAGGGGAAATGAGAATAGCAAACTATTTTCGGCTATTCTGCGGCAGTTTCGGGTTTTTCTATTTCCTCTACTTCCGTTAATAAATCCAATCGTTTTAAGATTCCGTACCAACGTATCATCTTTTTCATATCACTCACATAAACTCTATCAGCATCATGTTCAGGAAACAGAATGGCGAAGTTCTTTTGAATGGTTTTAGCATCCATTTTTGAAACATCCATATTCTCCACCTTTGTTTCGTTTTCCTTCATTTGCTGAAAGACATCCCAAAGACGTACATTATCTGTTTGTGTATACACCTCAATGCTTTCGAGCGGAGTAACATGATGAGATCTTGCAGCGACAAATTTGGTCGTTTGATCATCCAAATTTTTAACGATTGCTCCATCACTTTTTGTTGATAACAACTGAAACAATCCACCCATTCCGGATATGGCCACTAATTCTCTGTATTGCATGCTTTTATTTTAGGGCCACAAATGTAAAGTTTTCAACCTGAATACAAAAACCTTATCCCAGACCGCACGAAATATTTTGTACCTCATCAAGAAGCTTGCATAAAAAAACGCCCCCTAAGAGGCGCTCCTTTCTGAAAGATTTCTATCAACTAGTAAAAATTGGATCGATTGTCGTTGATTACAGCGCGCTTTTTTAACACGTAACTCAACATGTTCTGTGCCATGCTTCTTGCTCCCGCTTCCATTTGCATACGTTCCATCATCATACCCGGATCTGCAGCATTCACTGTTCCTGGAGTTTGTGATTTTACAAAAATAAAATATACGCCCTGATCCCCAGGAATACCCGCTGATTTTTTATTCAAATTCGCTTTATTAAATGCCGCACCTAAAACCTTTGCTTCATAAGCAATTTCACTATTTCCACCACCGGCAAGAATGACCGTATCTGCTGTTTTTACTGTTTGTGCTGCAGCCATAGCAATTTCTTCCAAACTTGCTTTACTGCCATATTGTTTGATCAACATTTGACCTTTCTTTTCCTGAATCAACATACCTTCAATTTGCGGTCGAATGGACTCAACACTTGGTAACACACCCTTTTCCTGACGATCCATTAATTTAGCCACAATGCATTTATCGTCCAGATTAAATACCGGCGACACATCTCCGATCTTAGCTTCAAATGCCCAACGGGAAACTTCGCGAGCTGAACCCAAACCAGGAACTACCGACATTGTTTTGTTGATATTCGGTACATTACGTTTGTCTTTACCAAACTTTTTGCTTGATTCATCAAAACCTTTGGCATCTTTTGCAGTTGAAATAAACTCATTCGCTTTCGCAAAAGCCGCCTGAATAGTCGCGTTACCGGCAACTAAAGCCTTGGTAACAGGAGCTATTTTAACCGAAGGTTTGAAATCCTTTTGATCCGTTACACGAATGATATGAAAACCAAACTGTGTTTTTACCTTTTTCAAATCGCCTGTTTTTCCATTAAAACAAACATCATTGAATTCTGCAACCATAGCTCCCTGAGGAAAGTAACCTAAATCACCGCCTTTTTTAGCAGAACCCTGATCATCAGAACGGGTTGAAGCCAACATGGCTAAATCCATACCGCCTTGTACTTGAGCCATTAAACTGTCAGCTATTGCTTCTGCTTGGGCCTCTGTACGATCTTTTGTAACGGCTACTAAAATGTGAGAAGCCTTTACACTATCCGGCATAGACTTCTTATCCAATACTTTCACCATTTTATAAGAACCATTGTAATAGAATGGTCCACTTACTGCACCAATTGCACTATTTACCACATCTGCTGGTACCGGAACTTCTAAATTACTTTCGTTAAAATAAAATTCACGGATGTTTTCTTCTGAATTTTTAGCGACAAAATCTTCATTGTCTTTGGTTGAATCAAATGCTGCTCTTAAGCCATTTAAAACGCCCAAACTTGCTGCAGTATCTTCAGTAGATGGTTTGATATCAAATGCGACATATTCGATACGGGCATTATCATCCTGCGTTTTAAATATTCTTTCGCGCTTTTGCATGTAAGCTTTAATTTCTTCGTCACTGATTTTTACACTGCTGTCGCTGATTAAGGTATACGGTAATTGCACATAATTTACTGAAGCCACAGAACTTCTTTGTTTCACCATTTCCTCTACCAAAAATTTAGGGAAATAAATACCCTTGGTAATTAATTCAGTATACTTGGTACTCTTTCTGTTTTTAATCAATCCTTCTTCAAACTCTCTCCATTGTTTACGTGCTTCACCCGTTTTATCCTGACCTAAAGAACTGATGTATTGACTCACACGAGCGGCATCGAATATACCTGTATTCGGATCTGTAAAATTCTGACGTATCATCGGATCAGGAAACTGACCTGTTTCCATATCCTGTAATTCCTTATCCGTTAAATCAATGCCCAAGGCTTCAATTTCACCTTGCATCACTGTTTCGTTGATGATATCGTTCCACACTTGTTCATTCACCTGAGAGCGCTCGGCATCAGACAAACTGCCATCCTTGCTACGGGATTTCATATTTTCTTCATATCTGCCTCTTAAAGCTTCATACTTTTTATAATCTATTCTTTGGCCATTTACTTCAGCCAACAAGGTTTGATCACCACCGAAAA
>JAGPDJ010000414.1 GCA_018057635.1 Ferruginibacter sp.
GTAAAAGGGCTGGCAGTTTATAATTTTACCGGGGTATCCACAGCTGCTGAAAAAGCAAATGAACTGGAAAATATCCTTGGATTAAATGAAATTTTTAATGAAATAAATGAATCGGTACATATTTGTTACGATTTTAAAGAATCCATATTGGTGCCTGCAGCCTTTTATAAACCGGGCACAGAAACAGACTTGCTGCAACTCATTCATGACACAGATAATAACAGCATCATAAAAAGCGAATCAATTGCAGATAAGTTCAATACTTATGCTGTTGAAAATAAAATTGAATCTCTGTTGCTTAACAGGTTCCAGGATGCTAAAACACATCATTCAACAACACTGCAGCTTCAAAACGATTTTCCCGCGGGTGACCAGTTGTATTGTATTATTTTTCACAACACTATAAAAGTTATATTATCCAGGGATGGTGCTTTACAGATAGTTCAGCATTTTTCTTATGCCGGACATACAGATGCTGCTTATCATTTGCTTAACTGCTGTGAACAATATAATTTAAAATCAACAGCAGTAACATTACATTTGAGCGGACTGGTAGATACCAGTTCCATGCTTTATAATGAATTGTACAAATATTTTCTGAATATTGAATTTGATAAAATACCGGATGGCATCACTTTACAAGAAAGGATAAAATTCTATCCCCTTCATTATTTCAGCCATTTAACAACATTGATTTCATGCGTATCATAAGTGGAATACATGGCGGCAGAAGAATAGCTCCACCGGCTAAAATGCCCTATACAAGGCCAACTACAGATATAGCAAAAGAAGGGCTTTTCAATATTCTTCAGAATAATCTTGATATTGAATCATTAAAAACACTTGACCTGTTTGGAGGTACAGGTTGTATCAGCTACGAACTGGCAAGCAGGGGAGCAGCAGACCTTACCATCATTGAAAAGGATAACAGTATGTATGACTTCATTAAAAAAACTGCTGCACAACTTCAATTTGAAAATTTCAAAGTGGTAAAATCGGATGTGTTCAGGTTTATAGAGTCTTGTACGGAAAAATATGATTTAATTTTTGCCGGACCGCCTTATGCACTGACAAATATTGATGACCTGCCTAAACTGGTTTTTGAAAAAAAGCTGCTTAATCCCGGCGGTTGGTTTGTATTGGAACATACCCCAAGGAATGATTATAAAAAAACAACTCATTACCGCACAGAAAGAAATTATGGAACAACCATATTTTCTGTATTCATACAAGATAAATAACAAACTGTAACTGTATGAATAAAAAAGAACTGCGAAAGTTATACAGGGAAAAAAGATCAGCCCTTCGGCCATTGGAAAAGGATAAACTGGAAGACCTGCTGCTGATCATGTTTCAAAAACTGGATATTGAAATACCTGCAAAAATCATGACCTATGCGCCTTTTGAAAATGAATATGATCCGGAACTGATCACTGATTATTGCTATTTTAAAAATCCGGCACAGCAATTATGTTACCCGGTAGTTGATACTTTTAATAATACAATGAATGCCATGTTGGTTGATGAGAATACAGACTTCAGCTACAGTAAATTTGGTGTTGCAGAACCGGTGGGCGGATCGCTCATATTACCCAGTGAAATTGACATGCTGATCGTACCTTTGCTTGCATTTGACCAAAAAGGTTACAGGGTTGGATACGGTAAAGGCTATTACGATATGTTTTTAAAAGAATGCCGGAAAGATGCCATCAAAATAGGTTTCAGTTTTTTTGAAGCAGAGACTGCAATTGATGATATCAATATATATGATGTAAAACTTGACCATTGTATTACAACACTAAATATTTATAATTTCTAATAATAATTCATTGCTAAAAAGTTTCAGATACCTGCTTTTCCCTTTTGCTTTCATTTATGGGTTCATTGTCTGGCTACGAAACCGGTTGTTTGATAAGAATATTCTTAAATCATCTGATTTTAATTTTCCCATAATCTGTATAGGCAACCTTGCCGTTGGCGGAACAGGTAAAACCCCAATGGTAGAATACCTGGTAGAAATGCTGCAGGGCAGGTTTAAAACAGCTACGCTTAGCCGTGGTTATAAAAGAAAAACAAAAGGATTTGCACTAGCGGATGAAAAAACAACTGCCATAGATATTGGTGATGAACCAATGCAATTTCACCAGAAATTTCCTGAAATCACCGTTGCAGTGGGAGAGGAGCGACTGGTAGCCATCCCCCAAATACTGCATTTAAGGCCGGAAACTGAAGTTATTATACTGGATGATGCATTCCAGCATCGTTCAGTACGGGCAGGTTTAAATATATTGCTCACTGATTATAAGAATTTATATACCAGGGACCTGATGATGCCTTCAGGCGACCTGCGTGACGTTAAATCAAGCAGCAAAAGGGCACAGATCATCATTGTAACCAAATGTAAAACAGATTTAAGTGAATCGGAAAAGATTGCGATCATAAACGAGATCAATCCACTGACGGGCCAACATGTTTTTTTTACAACCATAGAATATGGACAGCCCTATCAGCTTTACAGTAAACAACATGTCATGATCAGTGATTCTACTGGTGTATTGCTGGTTTGCGGCATTGCCAATCCAAAACCACTGATGGAATATCTTACAAATAAGGTTCACACTTACGATATGTTGCGCTTTCCTGATCACCATATTTTTAAAATAGATGACCTGACAGAAATAAAAGACCAGTTTAAAAAACTTACAGCATCCAACA
>JAGPDJ010000415.1 GCA_018057635.1 Ferruginibacter sp.
ATCGGCGTTCAGGCCAACATCAACCAATAAGCCAAGGCTGCCATCTTCTCTTGGCATATATCCGCCAATGCTAGGACGCAAAACTCCTTCAATCGCTTTGATACTAAATAAAGCGCCCACCATCATGGCGCCGGTATTGCCGGCACTGATGAATGCATCTGTTTCGCCGGTAGCCAATAAATGGAAACCAATGGCAATAGATGATCCTTTTTTTTCTTTCAATGCTTTTGTTGGATGTTCATGCATTTCAATTACTTCCGGTGCATGTACAATTGTATAATCTTGTTCTGAAATTTTTAATCTGGCTAATTGATCTTTTATGATGGTTTCATTACCAATAAGAACCAAATGAATATTATCGTGCTTTTCTTCCAAAAAGCTTTCAACACCTTTTATTGCTTCCAGCGGAGCATAATCTCCACCCATCATATCTACACCGATCCTGATCATATATTCAAATTTTTAAAAATTAAAAATTCCAAAAACAGGATTGAAGTTACTCAATCCTGATTTTGGAATCAAAATCTTTATTGGATAAAAAATAATTAAGCTTTAAGCGGGGCTTTTTCTGCAACTACTTTTCCTTTGTAATATAATTTCCCTTCGCTAACATGTGCACGGTGACGTACATGTGTTTCTCCTGTTGTACCATCTACACTCAGGGTTACTTCTGTTGCTTTATAATGCGTTCTTCTTTTAGCACTGCGTTGTTGGGAATGACGCCTTTTCGGATTTGGCATGACTTGTTATTTTTTATTTTTAAAATTTCTATTTATAATAATATTAAACACTAAACCTTCTAAACTTTAAACCCTAAACTTAATTCTCCTTAAACTTATCCAACCCTTTCCACAGCGAATTGGCATTGTGCTCAATCTGCTTTGCTTCCATTTCTTTTAGTTTTTCCAGCACTTCGTTGTTACACTGCGGGCCACCCATTTCTTCGGGGCTGCACATCCGTTGCATAGGTAAACTCAGCATCACAAATTCATAGATCCAATCACTAATATCCAGGTGACTTTCAGTTCTTGACAGGTAAAATACATCCGGGTCTTCTTCCTGCAAATTCATTTCTTCAGGATTGTCAACCAGTTTTACGAGCATTTTAAATTCATCCCAAAGATCTAATTTCAAAGGGTTGCCACAACGGTCGCAGGTTACTGCGGCCTTGCCACCGATCTCAAATTTCAACAGCATGAAACCGGTATTCTTTTCCAGCAATAATTTTACATTTGCCGTTGCATCTGTAAAATCCTGTGCACCTTTTTCAACAAAGAACTGGTCGTTTAATTCATAATTAAACTCATGTATACCGGGCTTTAATCCCACAAAAGCAATCTCAAATGCCCGCCTGTTAGCCATTGCGATCCGTTTAAAGGACGGCAAAGGTAAGTGAAAATTATGAATTATACCGAATGAACGAAGAGTTTTTGTGTATTACAGCCAATAATTGGCTGTATTGATTAATTTTAGCCCGATGAAATTTACAAGGAAAGGGATAATTATTGTCATCTTATTGGTTTTGTGCTTTTTACTGCACTTTTATAGTATGAGTGAAAGCCGGGTAGAAAATGGGTATAGTAATGGCATTTTTATACATATTTCAAGTTTTCTCAGGTTGGTAACAGGATTTTTTCCATTTAGTATTGGTGATATTCTTTATGGATTCCTGGGCGGCTGGTTGATCTGGCAGTTGGTTAAATTCTTTAAAAAATTGTTTAAAAAGGAGGATAACTCTACCAAAAAGGCTTTTTATAAAGAAGTTTTTTACAGGATACTGGTTTTTTGTTGTTGTATATATATAATATTTAATTCGTTGTGGGGGATAAATTACAGCCGGAAGGGAATAGGATACCAGGTTGGCCTTGAAAAGAGTAATTATTCAAATACTGAACTTGCAGATATCAACCGGTTACTTTGCGATAAGATCAACAAAAGTAAAAGCATACTTGATTCACAACAGGCAAGCTATCCTTCAAACCAACAATTATATAGTATGGTTTCTGATGCGTACCGGAAATTGGAAATCGGATATCCATTTTTAAAATATGAACCGGTTTCCCTCAAATCATCTATGTGGGGTTGGTTGGGTAATTATACAGGATTTACAGGTTATTACAATCCGTTTACCGGGGAAGCGCAGTTAAATACCACGATTCCAAGGTTTCTGCAGCCATTCATTGCATGTCATGAAGTTGCACACCAGCTTGGATATGCTAAAGAAAATGAAGCCAGTTTTGTAGGTTTCCTGGCTGCAAAAGGATCGGGCAATACATTGCTTCAATATTCCACTTATCTCGACATATTTATGCATGCAAACAGGAACCTGTTTTTTACAGATTCTGTTGAGGCAAAAGTTTATCGCAATTCATTATCACCGGCAGTTATTGCCGATCTTAAAATCTGGGCCGCATTCAACAGAAGCCACAGGAGTTTTGTTGAACCCGTTATTTCCTGGATCTATGATAAATACCTTCGGGGCAACAGGCAACCGGGAGGATTATTAAGTTATGATGAGGTTACCGGGTTTGTAATTAGTTACTATAAAAAATACGGAGAAATATAAAACTGGTATTGTAGAACCCTTTGGGCATTTCGTTGTTATGCTTTTATGAAACCAATTTACAAATTCATTATTGCAGTCTTAATTCCACTGGCTGTTGGCTCTTTGGCGGGATATTTTACAGCTTCTTCTGTTACTGGATGGTATACAAC
>JAGPDJ010000416.1 GCA_018057635.1 Ferruginibacter sp.
TTGCATTGAAACGGGGAAGAAACGCAGCTTTTGCATAACTGTTATTCAGCGCAAATACAGCAGAATCATTTTTTAATAGTTGTATGTCATAATTATTTTTAAGTGCTGCAGCCACTGCTTCTTCAACGGTAAGTAAACGCTGCTGTGCGTAACCGGTATGGTTAATCGTAGCTATGATGAAAAGAAAAACTATTTTTAAGGAGTTGAACATTTTGTTAAATTATTTAATCAGTATGAGGAGCTGCTGGTATGTTGTCCAGTGCGCTTCTTTTTTTCCTGGTAGACAAATAAGAATATATAGCCGGAACTACAAACAGGGTTAACAATAATGAAAACATCACACCACCTACAATAACTATGCCCAGTGGCATACGGCTTGTTGCGGCATCGCCCAATGACAATGCCAATGGCAATGCGCCCAGCGACATGGCGAGGCTCGTCATCAATATCGGCCTGAAACGTGCTATAGATGATTCAATAACTGCGGGTATCTTTTTTTCGCCGGCCAGTTGCTTCTGGTTGGCAAATTCCACAATAAGGATACCGTTTTTTGTAACCAGGCCAATGAGCATGATCATGCCGATCTGAGAAAAAATATTGATCGTCTGGTCAAAAATCCAGAGCGATAATATGGCACCTGCCAGTGCAAGCGGCACTGTTATCATGATGGTAAACGGATCAATAAAACTTTCAAACTGGGCCGCAAGCACCAGGAATATCAATGCCAGGGCAAGGAAAAAAGCAAAATAAGTATTTCCGGAGCTGTCGGCATAATCTCTGGACGGGCCGGCAAGCGATGTACGGAAACTTTCATCCAGCACACTATCTGCTATGGCTTTGATCTCGTTAATTCCATCCCCGATTGTTTTTCCTTCTGCAAGTCCGGCAGATATGGTTGCCGACCTGAACCTGTTGAAATGGTACAAGGTTGGCGGTGTTACATCTTCGGAAATATTCAACAGGTTGATCAGTGCAATGGATTGACCCTTGTTGTTGGTTACATAAATATTTTCAAGGTCATTCGGGTCATCGCGGTTTATGCGGGCTACCTGGCCAATTACCTGGTATTGCTTGCCTTCTTTGGTAAAATAACCCATACGCTGGTTACTCAGTGCCAGTTGAAGCGTTTGGGAAATATCCTGTACGCTTACGCCCAGTTCGCTGGCTTTCAGCCTGTCAATGGTAACCCTTATCTCAGGTTTATTAAACTTAAGATCAGCATCTACTCCCATCAAAACAGAACTTTTATTGGCAGCCTCCAGTATTTTGGGTAGTGCCATTTTTAATTTTTCTGCATTTGTATTCTGTAAAACAAACTGTACCGGTTGTCCGCTTCTCCTGTTTACAGAAATGGTTTGTTCCTGGATGGCAAATGAACGGCCATCATTAAAACGGGGAAGTTTTTTATTTACCCAGTTTACAATATCCTGTTGGCTGCGTACCCGTTCACTGGGGCTTATCAGTGCAATTCTTACAAAACCCGAATTTGCCGAACCAGAACCTGTAAAACCAGGAGCTGTCATACTAACCATATATTTCTTTTCAGGAACAGAATCATTTAAAAAATTGGTCAGTTTATCCATGTACTTGTCCATAGCATCATATGAGGTGCCTTCCGGAGCGGTAACGGCTAAACGAAATCCGCTTTTATCTTCCATGGGTGCCAGTTCCGACTGCAGGCTGCTTCCAATAAAAAATATTATGGCCACACAAATCAACACTATTGGTATGGAAATCCACCTTACTTTCATAAATGCCTGAAGCATTCTCCGGTATGTGTTTTCCATTCCCCTGAAGAATGGTTCGGTAGCTGTATAAAAACGGGAATGTTTGTGCGACTTGCCGGCAAGTTTAACATTTAGTACAGGCGTTAATGTGAGTGAAACAAATGCAGAAATAAGTACAGCACCTGCTACAACAATACCGAATTCACGGAACAACCTACCTACAAATCCCTGTAGAAATATGATGGGAAGAAAAACTACTGCCAGCGTAATGGATGTGGCAATGACCGCAAAATAAATTTCTTTTGATCCATCTCTTGCCGCCTGCCACTTGTTCATCCCTGCCTCCATCTTTTTATAAATATTCTCTGTAACAACAATGCCATCATCTACCACTAGCCCTGTTGCCAGAACAATGGCCAGCAGTGTAAGTACATTAATGGTAAAACCACTCAGGTACATGATAAAGAAGGCGCCGATGAGCGAAACTGGGATATCAATCAAAGGCCTTAATGCGATCAGCCAGTCGCGGAAAAACAGGTACACGATCATTACAACCAGGATGAATGAAATGATGAGTGTTTCTTTTACTTCGCTGATGGATTTACGAATATTGTCTGTCTGGTCCGACGATATTTCCAGGCGGATATCAGGCGGAAGGTCTGCCTTGATCTCTTTCAGCCTTTTATGAATTTCATCTGATATCTCAATATAATTTGTTCCGGGCTGGGGGATAATGGCCACGGCAATCATCGGCACATTGCTTTCTTTTAAAACACTTTCTTCATTTTCCGGGCCCAATACAGCTTCACCAATATCTTTCAGCCTGATATCAGTTCCATTGATATTTTTAACAATGAGGTTATTGAATTCATCTTCTGTATTCAATTTGCCAAAAGTGCGTATACCCAATTCCGTTGCATTGCCGGAAATCTTACCTGCAGGCAGTTCCACATTTTCCCGGAGCAAAGCATTCTGAACAT
>JAGPDJ010000063.1 GCA_018057635.1 Ferruginibacter sp.
TTTGAATAATCAAAGCTGCCATCTTTATCAACCATCTTAAGCCTGTAATAATTGATGCCGTTTTGAGGTTGAATATCTGTAAATCCATACTGCCTTGAAACAGCAGAATTTCCGGCTGCTTTAACAGTACCGTTCTTTTGATAATTTACACCATCTGTACTTCTTTCAACATCAAAATAATCACTGTTAAGTTCCTGGGAAGTTTCCCAGAACAAAACAGTTTTACCGCCTGTTAGTTTACCCGTAAATGTTATAAGTTTTACAGGTAATACAATTGGCGGAATAACCGGTATAACATAGGTTGCTGTATTGCTCAGGTTTCCGCCGTTATCAAATGCAGCATAATTAAACAATGCATTTCCGGAAAAACCGATAGCCGGATCAAATTGTAACTGAGCGATCTCCGCAGGAGATAATACTTGCCCAACGGTTACGGGTAACCCATTTAGTAACAGAACACCCTGTGTGGCAGGCGGAATGCTGTTGATCACATAAGTTGCTATGGAACCATCTGCATCACTGCTGCTCAATAAAGGAATGGCAACCGGGCCGCTGGTATTTTCCATTTGCGGTGCCACCACATCTTCTGAAACAGGCGGTATGCCGGTAACATTTAATGAATAGGCTGCTACATTGCTTGCCTGGTTATTATTATCAGTTGCAAAATAATTAAACACCACTTCACCGGTATACCCGGAAGCAGGATCAAATTGAAGCTGGCTAATTTGTATTGGAGTTAAAACCTGGCCGGCTGTTACAGGCACCCCATTCAATAACAAAACGCCCTGGCCCGGTAAAGGCAAGGAACTGATTGTATAAGAAACAACAGTACCATCTGCGTCTGACCCTACCAGTGATGGAATAGCTGTTGGGCCGTTTGAATTGGGCATTACCGGCGCCACAACAGGAATTGCTGTTGGCGGAAGATTATTAACAGGTATGGTATATAAAGCACTGTTGCTTGTGAAACCGGAATTATCTGTTGCCGAATATTCAAAAATTGCATTGCCGGTAAATGCAGGGTTTGGATCAAATTGTAACAGGCTGATTTCTGCAGGTGTTAATACCTGGCCTGCTGTTACAGGAATACCACCAAGCAATAAAACACCTTGATATGCAGGTGGCAAACTCTCAATGGTATATGAGGTAATCGTTCCATCAGGATCACTCGCAATTAAAGAAGGTATGGCAGTTGCGCCATTATTGTTGTTCATAACCGGCGCTATCACGGGTTCTGCAATGGGAGGAATATTTCCAGCACCTGAAACAGGTATGTTGTAAAATGCCAGGTTACTTGGATTACCGCTATTATCTGTGGCAGAATAAGCAAAACTTGCAACCCCCGTAAATGCAGGGTTTGGATCAAAAGTTAACTGGCTGATCTGGGCAACTGTAAGCACCTGGCCAGGCGTTACAGCTACACATCCCGGTGAACAGAGATACAACACACCCTGTGCAACTGCTGGAATCGTATGTATGGTATATGAGCTGATCGTGCCATCGAGGTCTGCAGCAATAAAAGGAGGAATATTCGTCTGCCCGTTAGTGTTAGGCATTACCGGAGCAATTATATTTTGTGCAACCGGAGGCTGATTGGCAATGCCTATTGTATAATTTCCGGGCTGGCTTATGTTACCGTTATTATCTGATGCAGTATAACTGAAATTTGCATTGCCGCTGAAACCTGCTGCAGGATCAAAATATAATGACAGTGCCTGGTCAGGAGTCAGGTTCTGTCCGGCGTTTACTGGTAACAGTTGTGCCGGTAAACAGGTTAAAGGTGCTAATGGGCAATACAATAAAACGCCCTCAACAACCGGGGGAATAGTTGAAATAGTATAGTTTGTTATCGTGCCGTCTCCGTCACTTCCGCTGATTGGAGGTATAGCAGTTGCTGCTGCATTGTAAGGTACTGTGGTAGTAATATTGATAACAGTTGGCGGATTATTTACAACCGGTATATTATAAGTTCCGGTGTTCCCGGTATTACCATCATTATCTGTTGCAGTGTATGTAAAATCAGCATTTCCAATAAACCCGGGAGCCGGGTCAAAATACAAGGATGCAGCCTGGTCCGGAGTAAGTGTCTGCCCTGCGGTAACTGCCAGCAGCTGGCCTGTTGTACAGGGAGCAGGAGCCAGCGGGCAATAGCTCAAAATACCATCTGCCACATCAGGCAACGTAAGCACAGTATAATTGTCAATTGTACCATCCAGGTCACTGGCCTGTAAAGCAGGAATAGCCGTTGGCCCATTGCTGTTATTTACCGGCTGAGCATTTATATTGTCAACCAATGGTGGCGTTTCGCCATTTACAGATGCAGCAACAGGAATGGTATAATTGGCTGTATTGCTTATGTTACCACTGTTATCAGTAGCCGTATAATTAAAAGTTGCATTTCCTACAAAGCCTGTTGCAGGATCAAATTTCAGCGTTGCCATTTGAGCTGGAGTTAATACATCTCCGGCATTGATCACAGTAACAGTTCCTGTGCAAGGCTCCGTTCCATTGGAGCAGAAAGTAAGAATGCCTTCAATGGCAGGAGGCACCGTTGTTATTGTAAAAGAAGTAATTGTTCCATCATCATCTGATGCTGATAATGGCGCAATTGCTGTTGGGCCATTTGTATTAGACATAGAAGGCACCACGATATTATTGGCTAAAGGCGGCCTTGCTTCAACAGGCAATTTATAAGTTGCTGTATTACTGATGTTGCCACTATTGTCTGTTGCATTAAAAGTAAATTGGGCAATTCCTATGAAGGTTGGTGCCGGATCAAATTTCAGTGTATTTATTTGTGCAGGAGATAATACAGTACCCGGAGTAATTACGGTAACAGTTCCGGTGCAAGGCTCAGTGCCATTTGAACAATAAGATAATACGCCTTCTGAAACCGGTGGGATTGTTAAAATATTATATGAATCTATTGTTCCGTCCGGATCACTGGCAACCAATGCGGGAATAAGTGTAGCTCCGTTTGTTTGCGGCATCGGCAGGTTGGTGAAATTATTGGCCACTGGTGGCAACGTTATGCAACTGTAGGTATGCAGGTTTGTACTTCTGAATTCCCTTAACTGGCCATAGATCCAGGTATTGAATAACCTGGTATCACCGATATTTGGAGCCAGAATTCCGGTTCCCGAACCACCCCAGGGATGAACGGCACCACTTGATGTAATACCAAATATTTCTGCTGAGCCGGTAACCACCGAACTGTCATCCCAAAAAGCGATAGCAGGTGTTGCAGGCGGAGCTGGCCTGTAATCAAAAATTGCAAACCCGTCACTGTTATTCTCAGCATCATATATCGGGTAATGTACCGGGAAAGATCCATACCTGAATATTGTTTTAAATGCAGTTCCGCTTGGTACATTCGCACCCAGGCCATCCAGGCCATCCCAGGTTACAACAGAAGTTCCCAGTGAGGCTATTTCAGATTCAATCAACACATCTTTGGTTCCTGGCTGGTATCCGTCAACGTTATTAAGATCGAGGAGCAATATTGCCACACCCGGCGCAGTAACTGTTAATGAAATATCCATTGCGCCACCATTTGGCCTTGAAATATTGCATTTTGAAACAGGTACAATAACCGGGTTAACAATGGAAGCTGTAGGCCAGAATTCCGGATCAGGGTCGTTTACAAAATTATCATATTGCGGATAGCCTGCGTTAAAAACACCAGCATAAAAATTTCTGCTTTTTCTGCGCTTTTTATAATCAGTAGTCAGGTTACCTGTTGCATCTGTTAATGTTCCGGATGCATTACTGGTAAAGAAAAAACCAAATGGCTGCATGCCGCTGAGGTTGATTGACTTTATATAATAATTATTACCTGCCTGGTTTGGTACCGCTGTAAATAAAGAGAAATTTGAAGACAAGCGGTTGCTTGCAGAAGTTGCATTAAAAGACCAGTATTTGGCATGCAAGCGGCCTTTCTTTTCTGTGGTACCGCTATAAACTGAAAAATCCCACAGGTTGTAATAATCACGGTTTGTACTGGCTCTAAGGCCGCCGGCAACAGTGCCGTCATCCAGTATCTCAATGGCCAGGTCAATGGCGGATGATTCAATAACCGGAAATGTATAACTGAGTGCATTATATCCTGCACCACCTACAATTGCGGAAGGGCCGGCAACCATTTGTGCATAGGTACTTATTACACCCGTTGCCGCATCCAGGTTAACTCCATCAGTAGAAAAAAGATCTGACACTGATACTACTGTATTATTATCAAGCCTGCGCAACTGTATACGAACGGTATTATTCACAACACCGTTTACATCATTGCGTGCCAGGCCAAAATACAATACTTCTCCCGGTTTGATGCGGACTTTTAACCGGTGGTCGGCATTAAAATTCGGTTCGGTTGGCGCAGCCAGGAATGTAAGGGAGTTATTGGCATCACCATTTTGCAGGTAACCAACAAACTGGTTAACACCATTGGCCGGGCCGGTATTAGCAGGTGTGAGATTCTTACCACCTTCTGCTAAGGATGCAAAGGATGATAATAAAAGTAAAAAAGTAAAGATCTTTTTCATACAATTTAAAATTTATTGGGGGAATATAATGGGGAAATTCTTAAAGTAATAACGGTAAAGTGTAAATGTAATAGTGTGATTGTACCAGTTGAAAAGAGTGGTGCAAATATTCCGGTAATTTATACGGATACAGAAAAATATTCCGTTAAATGCAGGATTGGACCTGGCCAAAGAAAATACTACATGCATTAATATGTGTTTGGGGTAAACAACTGTTTAAAATCCTTGAACAGCACACTATAACTTTAAAGTGTAAATGTAATTTATATATATCGAATAATAAAAATATTATGGTACCGGAATACAAATTTTAAAAAGCCCCTTTCAACTATGAAAGGGGCTACATACAAACATATACACAAACACAGTTTTTGAGTTACACATTTTAAAAGTGTAACATTGGAAAATGAGTTCCAGTTTCTTTTCTTTAATTCTGAAATGGCTAATCTTATTTGAACAAGTACATTTTTAATCAGGTTTTTTCCCATCCAGGAAAGTATTGATCGTTCCGATTTCTGCCTGGTTATTTTCATCAGATTTCACAGTATAGTTGCTGTAAAAACTTTCTACATCGGCAATCTGGTTGTGTATTTCCATATTGCGGCGAAGGTAAGCAGGTACCGTCTCAAACTCATTGTTAGGATCGGCTGCATTAACATTGAATGATAAATTACGCAGTTTTGCAATACGCTCCGTAGCCCGGCGCCTGAGTTCTTCTGTTTCGTCCTGCATCGCGGGCTCCTCAACAGTTGATATCATGATGGGCTGAGTCTGATCTTCTGGCTTTTCCTCCGCCGCCTTTTGGGAATCTTTAACTACCAGTTGCATTTCAATTACAGGTTCGTCTTCCTGAAATGATATCTGCAAAGGAGTTGGTTCCTCGCTCGTATTGGATTTCTGTGCCGGCTGTTCCTCCACATAAATTTGTGCAGGCTTTGCCAAATAACCACCTGACGAAAGGGGATTACTGTTTGCTTCTTTATTATTAGTTACTTCCTGTTTGCTTTTATCTTCAGCTACAGGTTCTTGTTTTTTCGGAGGAGTTGGAGTTGCTAATTCAACATCAAATGCCACAATGGGAACCTGATCTGCGGCCGAAGATATTTCAAAAAAAACAGGCTTTTCATCAGATTTGTCCACAGTATTTTTACTAAGTGTTTCTACTGGTTGTTTGGGAAGTTCAGGATCTCTTTCAACAAGTGTTACCATCATCGGATCAGGCTCTGCAATTACTGTTGCTTTTTCTTCTAAAGAAAGTATGATCTTTTCTTCATCCTGCACTTGCTCCTGAACTACAACTGTTTCTTCTGCTGCCTGAACTGCAGGCTGCTGCACAGCTTCAGCTTTTTTTGGCATTTCAAGTTCAAGTACAATTTTCTGATCTTTATTATCAGCAGCCACCGGTTTTGTTTCCCTTGCAAATGGATCTTTGTGTTCAAACCCGGTTGCAATCAGTGTTATGCCAATTTCATTTCCAAGACTGTTGTCATACCCTAATCCAAGGATCACATCTGTATCATCACCAGCCTGGCTCAGCAAATAACTTTGTATCACTTCTACCTCATCCATTGTAAACTCATGTTCACCTTCAGCTGAGTTGATATTGATCAATATCCATTTTGCTCCGCGGATATCGTTGTCATTCAGCAACGGTGATGTAAGAGCATTTTCTATAGCCAGTTGCGCCCTGTTCTCACCTTCAGCCGAAGCACTGCCAAGTATAGCCACACCGCCATTACTCATTACTGTGCATACATCCGCAAAATCTACATTTATCTGCCCGGTACTATTTATCACATCTGTTATACATTTTGCTGCAGTTGCCAGTACATTATCGGCTTTTGCAAATGCCTCTTTCATTTTTAAATTTCCAAACTGGTGACGAAGTTTATCATTGCTGATCACCAATAAAGTATCTACATGATTTTTTAACAGCATGATTCCTTCTTCAGCCTGTGCAATTCTTTTCTTTCCTTCATAAGCAAAAGGTGTTGTAACAATACCCACGGTAAGAATGCCGAGGTCTTTACAAATTTTTGCCAGGATAGGTGCACCACCGGTTCCTGTTCCGCCACCCATGCCTGCAGTGATAAATGCCATCTTGGTATTTACTTCCAGGATACGCTTAATCTCTTCCAGGCTTTCTTCAGTTGCCTGGCGTCCTATTGCAGGATTGGCACCGGCTCCTAGGCCTTGTGTAAGATGCGGGCCTAACTGGATCTTATTGGGAACTTTGCTCAAAGCAATGGCCTGGGCATCTGTATTGCATATAATAAAATTTACGCCTTCAATATCCTGGGAATACATGTGGTTTACCGCATTGCTCCCGCCGCCGCCAACACCAATAACCTTGATGATGGAGGATTGTTCTTTAGGCAAATCAAAATGGATCATGTTTGTAAGTTTGTATGAGTTAGTAAGTATTATAATTTATTTTAAATGTTGAATGTTGAATTTTAAATGATCGCTTGAATTCAACATTTAAAATTTATAATTCAAAATGATTATAGATGTGTGTCTTCTTCTTCTTTAAACATCTCTATCAGGTTATTTTTAAAAGTATCCATGAAACCCTTTAACGTTTTTCTTTGTTTTACTTTTACCTGGTGAGTGGTTGCATCTTCTTCAGTTACCATTTCTTCGGCTACTGGTTCCTGTTGCATAATGCCAGCAGCGGTTGCTTTAATGTAATTCTGATCCAGCTGCCTGTTCTTATTTTCGTAATCATTGTATCCTTTCAGTATCAAACCGATACAGGTACTGTACATGGGTTTGGCCAGTTCCTCTATATGGCCGCCAGACAAGTGTTCGTTTGGATAACCGATCCTTGCATTGAGGCCGGTTACGTATTCCGTTAACTGGATCAGGTGTTTTAACTGTGAACCGCCGCCGGTAAGTATCACACCTCCATTGAGCATGCGGTTATCGAGGCCAACCTGTTTCAGGTGATAAGAAACAAAATCCATGATTTCGCTCATGCGTGCCTGTATGATATTGGCAAGATTCTTAACAGAAATTTCTTTAGGAGCCATTCCACGCAAACCGGGAATGGTAATGAATGCATTTGATTTTGCTTCATCACTTAAAGCACTTCCGAATTGTATCTTCATTTGCTCTGCCTGCGTTTTTAATACGCCTAAACCGGTCTTAATATCATTAGTGATATTCTCACCACCAAAAGGAATAACAGCCGTATGTTTTAATATTCCTTCATAAAACACAGCCAGGTCAGTTGTACCGCCACCAATGTCAACAATGGCAACACCAGCTTCCAGGTCCTGGTCGCACATTACAGCAGCAGCAGAGGCCAGGGGTTGTAAAACAAGATCTTTTGTTTGAAGACCAGCTTTCTCAACACTCCTGTTAATATTGCGGATTGCATTTTTATCGCCTGTGATGATGTGAAAATTTGCACCCACTTTTACGCCGCTGTAACCAATGGGATTTGGTATATTCTGAAAATTATCTACCGTGAATTCCTGCGGTATTACATCAATGATCTGGTCGCCTGCAGGTATATATGTACGATACTGATCTGCCACCAGCCTGTCAATTTCATCCTGCATGATCTCTTCTTCAATACTTTGCCTTACAATATCGCCGCGGGTTTGCAGGCTTTTGATGTGATGGCCCGCTATTCCAACATAAACTTCACTGATATTAAGGTTAGGGTTGGATGCATAACAATTTTCCAGTGCCTGCTGGATTGCTTTGATTGTCTGGTCAATGTTCAGCACCATACCATGCTGTACACCGTTGCTGTTGGCACGGCCAAAGCCAAGTATTTCCAATTTGCCGAATTCATTCTTACGGCCTGCAATAGCCGCAATTTTTGTTGTACCGATGTCGAGGCCAACGATAATGGGTTGTTCCTGGTTCATAATAGTATGTTTTTGTGTTTGTATGTTTTTATGTTTGTGTTTGTTAATACTCGTTCTTTACAGGCATTGCAGCCTTTGGTTTCTGTGTTTGTTTTTCAACCGGCTTCTTTTTAATGATTACAGCCGGTTTTTTTGCCTGTATAGGTTTTGCGGCAGTCTTTACAACTGGTTTTACCGGTGCTGAAACTGCTGGCTTAACCGCAGGTTTTACCAACGGTTTTGTTACTGCTTGTTGCATTACTTTTTGTTCAGGTATTGCATCTCCGTCCTCATTATCGTCGGGTTCATCCCGTTGTATAGATTGCTGGATCATACTGCTGTCATTGTTTTTCCTGTCATCCTGTTTGAAATTCAATGTTGAATCTTCAGCATATTTTGCAGCATTGGCTGCTATGATTTCCATCATCTGGCGTGTACGCAAAGAATCGGCACTCACGTCATCGGCTCCACGAATTTTTGCTACCACCTGGTTCTTATACTGCAGGTTAATGATACTGTACCTGCTCCAACCCATTTTCATGATCACTTTTTTATAAAACTGAAGCAGCTTGTCAAATTTTCCATCCAGGTCTGCCGCATTGCCAAAAACGATCACCTGCCCGCCCAGTTTTGGTATCATTTCAAAACTTCTTTGTGCTGTTATATCAACCTGGTCGATCATGGCCATTAAGAAAGTATCTGCCTGAATACGGATACTGATTTTTTTAATGTCATTCAACAGGTTACTGTCTGCTTTTGATAAAACTTTTGTTTCTGAAGGAAAACCGGTGAACACCGGAAGCCTTGCAGAAAATTTTTCACTCAATGGCAGCATGGTATTGGAACTGTCTATATAAAATGTATTTCCACCGGAGGTAAAAATCCTTGCTACCGGCTCCCTTTCTTCCACAGCCACTTGTAATATCTCATTATTATCAAA
>JAGPDJ010000417.1 GCA_018057635.1 Ferruginibacter sp.
ACATACATCAACAGCTGCTTTGTTCAATGCATCCAGTGCTTTCAGCAAAGGTGCTTTATAATCTAAGGATTCGCCTGTGTATGAAACAAAGATTGTGGGAATGCACATTGTTTTACCCTGGGCAATTTCCATTATGAAGGGAGGAGAAGATGGATCCCATGCAGTATATCCCCGGGCTTCAAAAGTGGCTCTTAATCCACCGCTGGGAAACGAAGAAGCATCAGGCTCTTGTTGTACCAATGCATCACCTTCAAATTGCTCTATTGGAGTTCCGTCTCCTTTCAAGGTAAAAAAAGAATCATGTTTTTCTGCTGTTGTACCTGTAAGCGGCTGAAACCAATGGGTGAAATGGGTTACCCCTTTCGCTTCAGCCCAGGCACGGATACCATTAGCTATCTGGTTAGCCATTGACCTGTCAATTTTGTGACCGGCTTTAATGGAAGATTGAAGACTTTTGTAAGCTTCATCGCTTAAAAACTCACGGGCAGTCTTTAGTGTAAAAACATTGCTTCCAAATATCCCTGTAATCTTGGCAGCACTATCAACCTTTACATCGGTTTTGGTAGTTAAATTGTGAATTGCATTAAAACGAAGTGACATGTGAAATAGTTTTCAGCAAAACAAAGGATTTGTTGTAATTATTCCAATTATTTATTTGAAAACAACAGTCATTGGGGGAAAAATGTGATAAAATCAATTTTATTTTAAAGCAAAAGATGGATTTTACTTTATATTTTAAATATAATTATTTTTCTTAATGTTTTTAAAAAAATAAGAATTTAACCTTGACCAATCAATCTGTGCGATCATTGGAATGACGAGCAGCGGTATAATGATGCTGCGATAGCGAACAATTGCTCCCAGGTTATTTACACTGAAACCTATGGACAGCAACACGGAAAAAGCAAAAAATAAGCAGAAGTAAATAAGGTTTTTTGACTTTATTCCGTTTGTACGGAATAGGAGGAATAGGATAAAGAAAAGCAATAGCAAGTTTATCTCAATAGCGGCAGCAAGTGAAAGTATATGATGGACATCACTTGGGTAGGGCCTTATAGTCGAAAGAGTTATTGCCTGGGGGGTGTTCTTTGAAAAACTCCTTACACTGGGTTCCAGTTCTTTAATGGGGACGGATGTAGTTCCTATCAACTTAATAAACTCTTGTTGTTTATTTACAACCGCCTGGGGAAAATCAAGTGAAGGGCTGATGTAGCGGGCTGTAAAAAAAACAATTGAAAAAATAACGTACAAAGAACTGAAAATAATAAGCCCTTTTTGCGGCCAGCGGTTAGCAATAATCCAGGTTAAAATTGCAGGTATTATGATTACGAAAAGAAAATTGCGCAGGGTAAGTATTAGAAACAGGCCGGTAATTGCAATGGCAATCTTTTGAAAACTGTATTTTTTTTCTTTATTGCCGAAATATATACTGTATATGACTAAAGCAATTCCTGTAAAAATGAGTCCCTCTTTATGAATACCACTTGTCCAGTAAAGAAATGAAGGAACAAGAAAGGTAGCCAGCAGGATCGTCAGCTTTTTCCCGGGGAAAACATCATTCATTACCCTGAAAATGGCAATTGATCCAAAAAGGGTAATAAAAGAGTAGAAAATAACATTTACATAATAATGACCAAGACTAAGGATATTGAAAATGGAAAGAATTTTAATGAAGATGTTACCTTTCAGATCATTCCAGTAAGAGTCGGTGGTTTCAAAGAATTTTGAAAATCCTCCTTGATACGGATCTCTGAACAGGTTGGTAAAGTATTCCTGTGGATTTGTTTGAAGGAGTTGGTATTCCTGCAGGCTTTCTACATGGAATCTCCAGGTGTCCCACATCTGCGCCAATCCTCCATAGTACACTCCGATCCACCCATAAAAAATTCCTGCCATTACTTTTAACAGGAAAATGATAATAAGCTGTGGCTTTGTTAACCCCGAAAGGGCAAAGAATTTAACTCTGGTTACCAGCCAGGCAAACAATACAAGATAGACTATAAAAAGAAGGTATTCCAGCGTAATAAAATTATCCCGCAAAATATAGATTATTACCGTTATTGTCAGCACAAAGTTGACAAGTTCTGTTCAGGCTGTGACCGACAATCTTTAAATTTGCAACTCAATATTTAGCTTACATGGAAGTAACAGTAAAAACTGCTCAACAGCTACGATTAACCGCCGATGAATTTGAATTGATCAGGCAAAAAATGGGACGAACTCCCAATTTTAATGAACTCTGTGCTTTTTCCGGAATGTGGAGTGAACACTGCAGTTATAAAAATTCTATCAAATGGCTAAAGACCTTACCAAGAGAAGGTGGAAGAATGCTGGTGAAAGCAGGTGAAGAAAATGCAGGATTAATGGATATTGGAGACGGACTCGGTGTTGTTTTCAAAATTGAATCACATAATCATCCATCTGCTATTGAACCATTCCAGGGGGCTGCAACAGGAGTGGGTGGTATTCATCGTGATATTTTTACCATGGGGGCAAGGCCAATTGCTTCACTCAACTCACTTCGATTTGGAAATTTAGAAGAAGATAAAACACAACACTTGCTTTCCGGGGTAGTACATGGCATTGGTCATTACGGAAACTGTTTTGGTGTACCGACCGTTGGTGGTGAAATATATTTTGATGAATGCTATCATACCAATCCATTGGTGAATGCAATGAGTG
>JAGPDJ010000418.1 GCA_018057635.1 Ferruginibacter sp.
CATTACCAACTTTCTTCCGGGACTATCTTGCCATCAAGGCTGTAAACGGCAAAGTTTACCTGCTGAAAAAAGATGCCCTTGAAATTTACAGATTTGAATAATTTACCACATGATAAAATTCTTAGATACCATACTTCTTGATAATTCAATAAAAAGTTACCTGGCCGTTTTTGGAACGATCCTGTTTGTATGGCTTTTCAGAAAATCATTGTCAAAAACGGTGGCTTCATTACTATTTATATTCGTTCGCCGAAACTGGAAAACTATAGAGAAAAAAGATTTCGTAGCGCTCATCATAAAACCCCTGGCCTGGTTTATTACAATTTCCATTTCAGTTTTTGCCATAGATAAACTTAATTTCCCGGAGGCCTGGATGTATGAAATTTACGATCACTCAACAGAAGAAATATTAAACAAATTCGGCACCTGCCTAATCATCATTTACTTTACCTGGTTTGTAACCAGCCTTATAGATTTTATTGCGCTTATACTTGAACAAAAAGCAAAATTAACCAAAGATAAAAGCGACGACCAGTTGATCGTTTTCTTCCGTGATTTTTTAAAAGTGATCGTTTCAATACTGGGTATTTTACTGATCATCAGAGCTGGCTTCAATCAAAATATTGGCACTGTACTTACCGGTTTAAGTATTGTGGGAGCTGCAATGGCATTAGCTGCAAAAGAGAGCCTGGAAAACCTGATAGCATCTTTCATCATATTTTTTGATAAGCCATTTTTTACAGGAGATTTTTTAAAAGTGAATAATGTAACCGGTACTGTTGAACATATCGGCTTACGCAGTACACGTATCAGAACGATTGACAAAACACTTGTTACCGTTCCAAACAAACAAATGGTAGACAGTATTGTTGACAACCTAAGCCTGAGGATTCAACGAAGAGCTGAAATAAAAATGGAGTTTACTCCAAATTCTCTTACTGCGAGTATAGAAACCCTGATAAAGCACACTTCCGAATTTTTGGATCAGCATAAAGAAATAGCCGAAAAGCACAGCGTATTCTTTTCAGAATTTAATAAAAGCGGGATAACAATTACCATTGAGTTTTTTACAATCCATTGCAGCATGACTGAATTCAATCAGTTTAAGCAAACATTCAATATATTTCTAAAGAAATTGGTGGAAGACCTTCACCTGGTATTGGCTACCGGCGGAAGTGACATCAATATTTTCAACAATGACCCCAATGCCGGCGCTGCAAAGAGCCAGCCCATTATTTAAGCAGTTCGGCTAATTCAGTATCCCATTTGCCCGTTTTGCCATATTCAACAATGCGGCCAATTTCTTTGCCATCTTTCATAACGATGATGGTGGGTACATTTGTTATTTTGAAAGCTGCAGTTATATTAACGAGCGTTTCTTTTGCACGGTTCACTCCAAAAAAACTGATACCCTTATCCGGGAAGCCGCTTTTCTCCTGTAATTTGAAAAACCTGGGAATAATAAACTGTGTGTCTTCGCACCATGTTCCACCAAAGATCACAAACTGCACTTTGTCTTTCGCCAGTTCCATGGCCTTTACAATCTCAGGTGCCGGATCATAAATCCCCTGGTTTGACAAATACCACATGAAAGTATCATAATTCTGCAATGCATATTTACTGATTATACCATTTAGTACAGTTACCTCCGGGTGTTTTTCGTCTTTGGTTGTAGTATACGGCGTTTGTGCATTCAGGTTAGCTGATATTGTATTGAACAATACTGCCATAAAAATAAAAAGTCGGTTCATAGGATGTATTTTACAGGCTGGCCTTTAACTCGTTTAAAAATGATTTTAAATTCTTCAGCGATTCTACCATGGCAAATTTCAATTCGGCATTTTTGTTCTTTTTTAAAAACTCTTTGGCACCTTCGATGGTATACTTTCTTTCTCTCAATAACTGGTAAATCAATTTCAGGTTCTTCACATCTTCGGGGCGGAAATACCTGTCGCCTTTACTGTTCTTTTTTGGTTTTAAAATATCAAATTCATTTTCCCAGTACCTGATAAGCGATTGGTTTACTTTAAACATGGCTGAAACAGCGCCGATGCTGTAATAACTTTTTCCAAATAACTCCTTGTCATCAGGTACTTCAATTTTATCTGCCTGTGCATTCATGTCACTCAGTTTCATTCGGCCCCGGGCTGATTTTAGCGGCGCTTCTTCATTCTGAACATTTTTTAATTGCTTGATCCGCAACACAGCAGGCCTTACTGGTTCATTTACCATTACTTCAGGTTCCTGCATCACTGGCAATATTGGCTCAGGGGCAGTTTCTTCCGGTATAAAATCAAAATTAAACGCTGATTGTTTGAGTGGCATTTTTAAAACGTTTTAATGTTTAAAAAATTTAAGACGTTTGTATTGTAATTAAAACCAATGAACCTGGTGATACTTCCAGGCTCTTTAGCATATTAAAGTTAATCAAAACTTTTTGCACTGCCTGTTGCAGCGATCTTTAAAAGCCTGTCGTACTGTTCAGCATTCAGGTCGTTGTAAAAAAAGTAAACGGGATCAACTTCACCGTTATTCACTATAACTTCATAATGGCAATGCGGACCGGTGCTTTTCCCTGTACTTCCCACCCAGCCTATCACTTCGCCTCTTTTAACCCGTTGTCCCTGCCTGGCTTTTATCTTTACCATATGACCATATAATGTGCGGTATCCGTA
>JAGPDJ010000419.1 GCA_018057635.1 Ferruginibacter sp.
AAAGTAGAATCAATTTTGGTAATGATCTGCCCAAGATCTTCTTCCTTCTCTGCAAACTTATTGGTATCTGCATCTATGATCAACAACGGGCCTTCTTTGTAACTATCTATCCAGGAATTATATAACTCATTTAATTTTTTAAGGTAATCAAGCCTGATATTCTCTTCATATTCCCTTCCCCTTTTTTGTATTTGTCCAACCAAAGTTGGAACAGATGCTTTCAGATAGATCAATAAATCCGGTGGCTTAACCATAGATTTCAAAGTCTCAAAAAACTTATAGTAATTGTCAAAATCCCTTTTACCCATTAAACCCATATCATGCAGGTTTGGCGCAAAAATATTGGCATCTTCATAAATGGTCCTGTCCTGGATAATAGTTTCAGAACCTCTTTGTATTTCCAGTAATTGATTTAACCGGCTGTTTAAAAAGAATATCTGCAAATTAAAACTCCACCTCGGCATATCTTCATAAAAATCATTCAGGTATGGGTTGTGGTCCACATCTTCAAATTGAGGAATCCATTTATAATGCTTGCTCAGCATTTCTGTCAAGGTGGTTTTACCAGCACCGATATTTCCTGCTACCGCAATATGCTTGGGTTTTTTAGATTTTGCCATATACCGTATTAATATTTTACCAGTTACGAAAGTATTGAATTATACCCCACCTCAAACTGTTTTTTTTGATTTCATGAAAAATAATTCAAACCAATAGCTTCCCGCACAATTTTCATTGTTTTCCCGGCACTTGCCCGGGCTTTTTCTGCACCTTTCTGCATTACTTCATTCAGGTATTTTTCATTGTTCAGGATATCAATAGCTTTTTGCCTCACCGGTGAAATGAATTTCACCATATCTTCAGCCAGTTGTTTTTTAAGATCGCCGTAACGGATGCTGCAATTGTTGAAATCTGCTTCCTGTTTTTCTATAAAATCTGTGCTGCATACAAGTTTCATCAACATGAATATATTTTCAATATAGTCTGGTTTTACCGAATTTTTCTCAACCGGGCCCGAATCTGTTTTGGCTTTCATTACCTTTTTTCGGATGGTATCATCATCATCCGCCAGGTACAATGTTGCATGTTGGTTTTCACTCTTACTCATTTTTCCAGTTCCGTCCAGAGAAGGAACTTTTACCAATTCCCGGCGGTAATTAAAAGCGACAGGTTCGGGGAAAACTTCACCATACCGGTGATTAAAACGGTTGGCAAATGTTCTTGCCATTTCCAGGTGTTGTTCCTGGTCTTTCCCCACAGGTACGTATGCTGCACGGTGTAACAATATATCTGCAGCCTGCAAAACAGGGTAAGTGAGTAACCCTGCATTTATATTTTGTGGATTAAGCCTTGCTTTTTCTTTGAATGTAACTGTTTTTTCCAGTTCGCCTTTATAAGCCAGCATATTCAGGTATAAGTACAGTTCTGATGTTTCATAAACATGGCTTTGACAAAAAATAGCAGCTTTGTCAGGGTCAAGTCCACAGGCAATGTTTTCTGCCAATACCCGGTGGACATTTGATTTAAGTTCTTTAGTATCCGGGTGGGTAGTGAGTGAATGAAGATCGGCAACCATAAAATAACATTCAAACTCTTCCTGTAATTTTACATAATTCTGAATGGCACCGAAATAATTACCAAGGTGTAAAAATCCTGTAGGGCGGATACCACTCATTACAATATTCCGGGGAATTTGGTAAGTGGGGCTTTTTAATGCATCTGGCTGTAAATTCATCTTGTTTAAGTATAAGGAGGGCGAAGATAATAAAAGTAGCAGGCTAACAGGAATTTGCTGTTGCAATTTTTGATTACCCGTTTATATAAATTCACGTTTGCTCTGATTTGAATACTTTATTTTTGTTAGATGGAAATAAATGATGCATTACTTGACAAACTGGCTATGTTATCAAGGCTTCATTTTAATGAAGCTGAAAAATCAGCCATAAAATCTGATATGGAAAAAATGATCAGTTTTGTAGATAAATTAAATGAATTGGATACAACCGGAGTTAAACCTTTGATGCATATCAGTACTAATGAAAATATTTTGAGGGATGATATAGTTAACCTGGAATGCACCCGGGAAGAGGCTTTAATTAATGCTTCGCAAAAAGACAATCAGTTTTTTAAAGTACCAAAAGTTATCAGTAAATAAGAACAATCAGATATTCAAACAAATCAATTGTACCAATATGCAAGGGATCATTCACCTGGAAGAAATAAAAAAAAGTTATTACTTAGGCAAAGAACCACTTCCGGTATTAAAGGGAATTTCCCTGGATATTTTTAAAAATGAATATGTTGCCCTGATGGGGCCAAGCGGCTCCGGCAAGTCAACCCTGATGAATATCCTGGGTTGCCTGGATTCTCCAACAGGTGGCCGCTATATTTTAAATGGAAAAGATGTTAGCCGTATGCCTGATGATGACCTTGCAGCTGTAAGGAATAAAGAGATAGGTTTCGTTTTCCAGCAGTTTAACCTGCTTCCCCGTTTAACAGCAGCTGAAAATGTTGCCTTACCACTTATATATAGTGGTGTACCCAAAAAGGAAAGGATGGAAAGATCTGAAGCTGTGTTGGGCAAGGTTAAATTGCTCGATAGGATGCATCATAAGCCAAATGAGTTAAGCGGCGGTCAGTGTCAGCGTGTAGCAATCGCAAGGGCATTGAT
>JAGPDJ010000420.1 GCA_018057635.1 Ferruginibacter sp.
TGTTTTGCCTTTCGTCTCTTAGTAACTTTAAGTAATAAATCTGCCAATTATGACCTGTTTAAAAAGAGTCCTGGTAAGTGCACTTTCTCTGTCGCTTGTTTTAACAATTCAAGCCCAGGTAACCGAAAGTGATACGTTGCTGTTTCAAAGAGACAGTGTGATTGAACTGGATCCTGATCCTACCACTATATTTTTTCAGGAGGGAGAAAAAACGAAGACACCCGGGAAAGTGATGCTGGTTACAAAAAGCCGTAAAGCAGTTTCGCTGGCCAATTTTTTAAAAAGCATGGTGGCAGATGTAACAGATTTTCCGTTGTATACAGATCATGCTTTTGCAGATATGGATAATGATGGTAAAAAGGAGCTGTTGGTTTCCAATTATACCGGAGGTGCCCATTGTTGTGATGAGATCTACATTTTTAAAAATATTGGCCCGAATAAATACCAGCATGTTGCTAAACTCTTTGCCGGTAATACCATTATTACAAAGGAAAAGGAATTTATTTATGATTTTCATGAACAGTTTGGATATTTCTTCACTTGTTTTGCCTGCGGTTATACTGATACTACGGATGGTGCACCGGTAGAAATTCACAGCATTACACTTAAGTATAACAATGGGAAAATGGTAGTTACTCCCGGCGACCAGGAATTGAAAAGTATCATCAATGATAACCTGGGGAAACTGGGTGAACAGCCTTATGAAAAGTTGAGCGATGATATAGACCAGGATAACGGTCTCCGTAAAGAGATTGCTTTAAACCTGGTTGTGCATTATTATTCTTTCGGGCGAAATGTGATGGAAACTCAAAAGCTTTTCAATAAGTACTATAAATATCCTGATGCCAAAAAAGTGTGGGCAGCTTTTGTAAAACAAATGCAGTACATGAAAGGGGATAATGATTTCTGATCAGGCACCCGAAATGAATTTGAGATTTCGCTGAATGCCCTTCCATTTTGTTCGCTTCAACGGGGAATGTTTGAATATAGTTTTAAAACTTTCTTCTGTCATCAGCTCCCATTCTTTTGTACTCAGGTTTAGTATTTCAGGGATGGGTGCAAAAGAAGTCTCATCATATGGCTTGCTGAAGCGGTTCCAGGGACAAACATCCTGGCAGGTATCACAACCAAACATCCAGTTGTCAAACCGGCCTTTCATAGCATCGGGAATGATCATTTCTTTCAACTCAATGGTGAAATACGAAATACACTTACTGCCATCAATTACTTTATCGGGCAATATCGCTTCGGTTGGACAAGCATCAATACATTTGGTACAGGTGCCGCAGTAATCTTTAACAAAAGGATCATCGTATTCCAATTCAAGGTCAGTTATCAATGTTGCAATAAAATAGAAGGAGCCGCTTTGTTTGGTAATCAGGTTTCCATTTTTACCTATCCAGCCCAACCCGCTTTTCTGCGCCCATGTTCTTTCCAGCACCGGGGCAGAATCAACAAAACCTCTTCCTTGTATTTCCCCGATATGTCCCTGCATTTCTGCGATTAATTCTTTCAGTTTCTCCCGTATCACCTCATGGTAGTCAAGGCCCCGGGCATACTTCGAAATCTTAGGGGCTTCCGGTTGCTGCTCCTGTGCAGGATAATAATTTAATAATAAAGTAATGACGGTCCGGGCACCGGGTACCAGTTTGGAAGGATCGATACGCAGATCAAAATAATTTTCCATGTACTGCATACGGCCATGCATGCCTTTCTGTAACCATTTTTCCAAACGTACAGCATCTTCTTCCAGTTTATGAGCCCTTGTGATACCGCAATAGCTAAACCCCAGCCGGCCAGCTGTTTTTTTGATAAAATGGGTATGTGTATGCAACAGGTTCAGGGGGAGTTAATATTTATTTTATTCTATTCTATTGATTTTATTGCCACTTTAATCATTGACTAGTTTGGTTTTTTTGCGTAAAATTGACCTTTGTTGAACGAATTTAACCACATTTAACCATCACTATGCGTTCAAAACTGTACTTCCTGTGTATTGGGTTATTATTTTTTTCCGGTAATCTTTTTGCGCAGGAAAAATCTAACGTAAAATTTGGCAATGTTTCCGAAAAGGATTTTAATACAAAAATTTATCCTATCGACAGCAATGCCAGTGCTGTGGTGATCGCAGATATTGGTTATAGCGCAATTGAGGGGAATACGAAGGGTTGGTTCTCCCTTGTTTACAAACATTTTAAGCGGTTGCACATCCTAAATAAAAATGGTTATGATGCAGCTAATGTTTCAATTTCCTTATATGCTGATGGTGATGCGGAAGAAGAGTTGAATAAATTAAAAGCAGTGACCTATAACCTGGAGAATGGGAAAGTAGTAGAGACGAAACTGGATGTAAAGGCATCTGTCTTTAAAGATAAGATCAGTAAAAACAGGGTGGTTAAAAAATTCACCTTCCCGAATGTGAAAGAAGGTTCCATCATCGAGTATGAATATACCATTACCTCAGATTTTTTGCAGAATCTTCAGCCATGGGAATTTCAGGGAGCCTATCCCCGTTTATGGAGTGAATACAATCTGGCTTTACCAGAATTTTTAGGCTATGTTTTTCTGACCCGTGGGTATAAAAAATATGATATCAATGATAAAAAACTGCGTTCAGAAAGTTTTACCATTTTAGATAGTCGTGGTATTGGCGCTTCTGAAAGGT
>JAGPDJ010000421.1 GCA_018057635.1 Ferruginibacter sp.
TGTTTTGCCTTTCGTCTCTTAGTAACTTTAAGTAATAAATCTGCCAATTATGACCTGTTTAAAAAGAGTCCTGGTAAGTGCACTTTCTCTGTCGCTTGTTTTAACAATTCAAGCCCAGGTAACCGAAGGTGATACGCTGCTGTATCAAAGAGACAGTGTGATTGAACTGGAGCCAGATCCTACTACTATATTTTTTCAGGAGAGTGAAAAAACGAAGACACCCGGGAAAGTGATGCTGGTTACAAAAAGCCGGAAAGCAGTTTCGCTGGCCAATTTTTTAAAAAGCATGGTGGCAGATGTAATAGATTTTCCGTTGTATACTGATCATGCTTTTGCAGATATGGATAATGATGGTAAAAAGGAGCTGTTGGTTTCCAATTATACCGGAGGTGCCCATTGTTGCGATGAGATCTACATTTTTAAAAATATTGGCCCGAATAAATACCAGCATGTTGCTAAACTCTTTGCCGGTAATACCATTATTACAAAGGAGAAGGAATTTATTTATGATTTTCATGAACAGTTTGGATATTTCTTCACTTGTTTTGCCTGCGGTTATACTGATACTACGGATGGTGCCCCGGTAGAAATTCGCAGCATTACACTTAACTATAATAAGGGGAAAATGGTAGTTACTCCCGGCGACCAGGAATTGAAAAGTATCATCAATGATAACCTGGGGAAACTGGGTGAACAGCCTTATGAAAAACTGAGCGATGATATAGACCAGGATAACGGTCTCCGTAAAGAGTTTGCTTTAAACCTGGTTGTGCATTATTATTCTTTTGGACGAAATATGATGGAAACACAAAAGCTTTTCAACAAGTACTATAAATATCCTGATGCGAAAAAAGTTTGGGCAGCTTTTGTAAAACAAATGCAGTACATGAAAAGGGATAATGATTTCTGATCAGGCACCCGAAATGAATTTGAGATTTCGCTGAATGCCCTTCCATTTTGTTCGCTTCAGCGGGGAATGTTTGAATATAGTTTTAAAACTTTCTTCTGTCATCAGCTCCCATTCTTTTGTACTCAGGTTTAGTATTTCAGGGATGGGTGCAAATGAAGTCTCATCATATGGCTTGCTGAAGCGGTTCCAGGGACAAACATCCTGGCAGGTATCACAACCAAACATCCAGTTGTCAAACCGGCCTTTCATAGCATCGGGAATGATCATTTCTTTCAACTCAATGGTGAAATACGAAATACACTTACTGCCATCAATTACTTTATCGGGCAATATCGCTTCGGTTGGACAAGCATCAATACATTTGGTACAGGTGCCGCAGTAATCTTTAACAAAAGGATCATCGTATTCCAATTCAAGGTCAGTTATCAATGTTGCAATAAAATAGAAGGAGCCGCTTTGTTTGGTAATCAGGTTTCCATTTTTACCTATCCAGCCCAACCCGCTTTTCTGCGCCCATGTTCTTTCCAGCACCGGGGCAGAATCAACAAAACCTCTTCCTTGTATTTCCCCGATATGTCCCTGCATTTCTGCGATTAATTCTTTCAGTTTCTCCCGTATCACCTCATGGTAGTCAAGGCCCCGGGCATACTTCGAAATCTTAGGGGCTTCCGGTTGCTGCTCCTGTGCAGGATAATAATTTAATAATAAAGTAATGACGGTCCGGGCACCGGGTACCAGTTTGGAAGGATCGATACGCAGATCAAAATAATTTTCCATGTACTGCATACGGCCATGCATGCCTTTCTGTAACCATTTTTCCAAACGTACAGCATCTTCTTCCAGTTTATGAGCCCTTGTGATACCGCAATAGCTAAACCCCAGCCGGCCAGCTGTTTTTTTGACAAAATGGGTATGTGTATGCAACAGGTTCAGGGGGAGTTAATATTTATTCTATTCTATTGATTTTATTGCCACTCTAATCATTGACTAGTTTGGTTTTTTTGCGTAAAATTGAGCTTTGTTGAACGAATTTAACCACATTTAACCATCACTATGCTTTCAAAACTGTACTTCCTGTGTATTGGGTTATTATTTTTTTCCGGTAATCCTTTTGCACAGGAAAAATCTAACGTAAAATTTGGCAATGTTTCCGAAAAGGATTTTAATACAAAAATTTATCCTATCGACAGCAATGCCAGTGCTGTAGTGATCGCAGATATTGGTTATAGCGCAATTGAGGGGAATACGAAGGGCTGGTTCTCCCTTGTTTACAAACATTTTAAGCGGTTGCACATCCTAAATAAAAATGGCTATGATGCAGCTAATGTTTCAATTTCCTTATATGCTGATGGTGATGCGGAAGAAGAGTTGAATAAATTAAAAGCAGTGACCTATAACCTTGAGAATGGGAAAGTAGTAGAGACGAAACTGGATGTAAAGGCATCTGTCTTTAAAGATAAGATCAGTAAAAACAGGGTGGTTAAAAAATTCACCTTCCCGAATGTGAAAGAGGGTTCCATCATCGAGTATGAATATACCATTACCTCAGATTTTTTGCAGAATCTTCAGCCATGGGAATTTCAGGGAGCCTATCCCCGTTTATGGAGTGAATACAATCTTGCCTTACCAGAATTTTTAGGCTATGTTTTTCTGACCCGTGGGTATAAAAAATATGATATCAATGATAAAAAACTGCGTTCAGAAAGTTTTACCATTTTAGATAGTCGTGGTATTGGCGCTTCTGAAAGGT
>JAGPDJ010000422.1 GCA_018057635.1 Ferruginibacter sp.
AGCTGGTACTGATGCATTTTGCGCAGGAAGCGTGGTTTGAACCATATTCTGCAATGTTCCGGCACTGTCTGTACCAACAACCTGGTTGGCAGCGCTTGCAGGCGTAGTTACAGTAGTTACACTTTTAGAAAGGCTGCTGTCGTAAGGAACATTTGTATCTGCACTGGAATCTGAATTATTGCAGGAAAATAATAAAAGTGCCGGTACGATTATTGAAAATAATATTTTTTTCATTTATCTTAATTTAATGATTAATCTGAACGGGAAGTGAAATTAATAAATAAAAACCGCTTTTTAAAAAGGCTGAGGTTAATTTAATTATTTACCAGGTAAGAACAAGTTTTACTGCTTTGTACAATTTTTATCAGTATAATTTTCATACTGCATACAAATTCACTTGCATTCAACAATTATTTTCAGGCTTGTTTGAATTCCTGGTCTATTATTTCTTCCAGCATAGATTCTGAACTTACCACCCAGGCTGGTAGTACCATAGGAATAATCTTCCAGCGGTTATCACTGTTTTCCATATTGAAAATGATGCGGTTCCCGCGATCATCAATAACATCAATGGTAAACTGGCCTTCCGGGTAACTATTGGATTTCCTGAAATTAAATTCTTTTAGTTTTCCATCAATTTTGATCAGTTTGGTGAACTGTATATTCTTAATAAACCTTGTTTCCATCTTTGCCATTTGGACAAACTTACCTGAATATTCACACAACGGCCATTAATTTTTTTGATATGCTGTATCATATCAACATTTAAGTAACTAAATGACTTATAATTTTTGCAGTTTTGCTTGCTTTTTTTAATTTATTTTTATATTTTTCGCCCTGATCGTACCCTGAATTACATATATACTAAATAAGTAACTGTAATCTGATCCGTAGTATTAATCCCCTTATCTGTATAAAAGATCATCCCAAAAGAAAAATTGATTTTGTTATTCCCGGAAGGGGATGAAATATTTTTTTCAAAAAATTTGATCTATGATTTATTATTTCAGTTTGTATTACCATCGTTTTTTGTGTTTACTGCTGTTGCTGGCTTGTTTAAATTTTACAACTATTGGCCAGACATTTCCAGCAGGTTTTTCTGCAACCAATATTGGTTCTGGCTGGAATTCGCCCGTTGGCGCTGCATTTAACAAAACAGGCACCAGGTTATTTGTATGGGAAAAAGGAGGTAAAGTATTTGTCTGCAACTGGAATGGTACCAATTATATTAAGCAATCAACTGCTGTGTTGGATATTTCTCCCGAAGTAGGTAACTGGAGAGACCATGGAATGCTTGGGTTTGCGCTGGATCCGGATTTCGAGATTAACGGACTGATTTATGTGCTTTATGTAGTTGACAGGCATTACCTGATGAACTTTGGTACAGGTTCTTACAACGCAGCTACAAACCAATATAATGCTGCAACTATCGGTAGGATCACCCGGTATAAAACAATAACAAATTCCGGCAACTTAGTTTCTGACCTTTCTACCAGGACTATTTTACTGGGAGAAACAAAATCTACTGGTTTCCCCATTCTGTATGAATCACATGGTATCGGAGCCCTGGCATTTGCGGCAGATGGTACATTGCTTGCTTCCTGTGGTGATGGAGCCAGCTACAATGTAATGGATCCGGGTAATATTTCTCATACCTACCAAAACCAGGCTATTACCGATGGCATAATCAGGGCAAATGAAAATGTAGGCTCATTCAGGGCGCAAATGATCAACAGCCATGCTGGTAAAATTGTAAGGATTGACCCTGTTACAGGTAATGGAATACCGAGTAATCCATTTTACAATCCGGCTTCACCAAGATCTGCAGCATCCAGGGTTTGGGCTTTGGGTCTCAGAAATCCCTTCAGGTTTAATGTAAGGCCAAATACAGGTTCAGTTAATCCCGCAACCGGTGATATTGGTGAAATATATGTTGGAGATGTTGGTTGGAGCGGATATGAAGAATTCACAATTATTAAAGCAGCAGCTTCCAATTGCGGCTGGCCTGTGTTTGAAGGTATAACTGCTAAATCTGATTATTATACAGCCAGCGCCACTACATATAATAAAGATGAACCCAATCCTATATACGGTATTGGAGGCTGTACACAACAGTTTTTCAGTTTCCGAAATTTGATCAAGCAGGCAACGGCCGATAATAATACGGATGTTTTCAATCCCTGCAACAGCGCTGTTGTAATATCAGGAGGAAACAGTAACCGTTTTTTTCACAGGGTTCCTGCAATAGACTGGAAACATGGAACCGATAGTGCCAGGGTTAAAAAGTTCAATGGAAATATACTGGGTGTTGCCCAGGTTGGTTCTCCGGCTTCTGGTGTTACCGGAACGCCATTCAGGGGTAATGCTGCAGTTGGTGGTTCCTGGTATACCGGTGATATGTTTCCGCCGGCCTACCGGAATACTTATTTTGCGGCTGATTACGGCGGATCATGGTTAAAGAACTTTTCAATTGAATTCACAGACCAGGTAAAACATGTAAACAGTTTTTCTTCCGGCTGGAGCGCCATCGTATGTATTACAGAAAATCCCCTTGATGGAAGCATTGTTTGTGTTGACCTTGGATCGGGCCTCGTTAAAAAAGTAGTATACGGCGGAAACCAGCCTCCGGTTGTTCAAATGAGCAGCGATAAAA
>JAGPDJ010000423.1 GCA_018057635.1 Ferruginibacter sp.
AAAATACTCTTTATCCCCAGGTGGTATCCTGACAGGCACGACAACATGCTTGGCTTGTTTGTGCAGAAACATGCAATGGCTGTGCAGTCATTGCATGATGTTTCAGTTTTATATGTAACTACTGACACAACCATGAATCCCGGAGCAGTAGTAATAACAGAAAACAATTTTAATGGCATACACGAGTTACACATCTATTTCGGGAAATACGATTCCGGATTCAGAAATGCTGTAAGTTACTGGAATTGCTATAAAAAAGGCATCGGAATGATTCTTTCCAGAGAGCGAAAAATTGACCTCACCCATGTTCATATATTAACAAGAACTGCAATCCCGGCCCTTTGGTTAAAATATACCGCAAATATTCCTTATATCATTACAGAACATTGGTCCCGATACCTGCCTGTTAATCTTGACAAAGGATCATTTCCAGGATGGTGGCGCAGAACAGTAACTCGATTCGTTGTTAGTAATGCTGCTGCTATAACAACAGTTACGGAAAATCTTGCAAAAGCCATGCAGGATTTAGGTCTGAAAGGTAAGTACCACAATACACCTAATATTGCCGATATAAATGATTTCCGTCCTTTAAATAATATTCAAAGGGATCCCAAAAAACTTGTACATGTATCCTGTTTTGATGAACCGGCAAAAAACATAAAAGGAATCATTGATGTAATAGCAGATTTATCAAAAGAACGAACTGATTTTAATCTTGAAATAATAGGTGATGGGAAGGATTATATCGAAGTTTACGAATATGCTTTGCAAACCGGACTGGTCGGTTCCAGGATTTTTTTTACCGGATTATTGACAGGTAAGGAACTATCGACCCACTTAGCTGATTCAGATGCATTAGTAATGTTCAGTAACTATGAAAACTTCCCATGCACCATTGTAGAATCAATGGCTTGTGGAGTACCGGTTATCAGCACAGCGGTTGGTGGAATCACTGAACATTTACAAAAAGAATTCGGCATACTCATTCAGGCTAAAAATGAGACCATGTTAAAAGATGCCATTATTAGTATATTGGATCAACCTCAACAATTCAATAAAGAGGCCATGAGAAAATACGCAGTCACTCATTTCTCTATGGAAAATAGTGCACAAATATTTGATACAATTTACAGGAAGGCAATACAAAAAGCAGGCTGATGTTTTCAAAAATTATCTTCACCTTCATAACCAGATTTTCATCCTCATTGATTGGGTTTTTACTGGTAATTCTGACGGCTCATGCCATCGGAGCTGAAGGAAGAGGGGAAATAAGTCTGATTATTTTAGGTACTGCAATAACTTTATTGATAAGCAGTATAATTGGGGGAAATGCGATTGTTTTGCTGGCACCCTCCACTCCTGCCTTCAAACTGCTGGTACCTTCATACGGGTGGGCATTAATATCTATTTCATTAATTACAACTCTTCTTCATTTTACGGGACTTATTCCTCAGCAATACAGTATCCATATTTTCATTATATCGCTGCTGCAAGCCATAGCATCTATACATATGTCGCTTTTCATAGGCAAACAGCAAATAAAACTTTATAACATCATGAATTTGCTGCAGGTATTCTTACTTTTTACAGCATCTGTCATTTTTTATTATTTCTTAAACTACCATGAAGTAATTCACTACATTATTGCATTATACATTTCGTTTGCAATTCAGGCAGTGGTAACAACCTGGTTTATTTACCGGGAAATAGAAATTACCAGTTTGTCGGGGGTAAAAGAAATTATTAAAAAAATTCTGGAAAACGGATTGGTCATTCAGTTGTGTAATGTAGTTCAGATATTAAATTACAGGCTATGTTATTTTATTCTGGAAGAGACGCATGGAATGACCAGTTTGGGAATTTTTTCAACTGCAAGTATAGTTGCTGAATCAGTTTGGCTGGTTTCGCGAAGCATTTCACTTGTGCAATACTCCGGCATTGTGAATAGTTCTGATAAAGAATACAACAGATTCCTGACTGTAAGAATGGCTAAGTTGAGTTTGGTTGGAAGTATTCTGGCAATGATCCCGGTTTTACTTTTACCCTCCTCCTTTTATGGTTGGATTTTCGGTGAAGAATTTCGCGCCATTCTTGTTCCTTTATGGATTTATGCTCCTGGAATTCTGGCATTAAGTTTTGCTACTGTTCTTGGTCATTATTTTGCAGGTCTGGGAATGAACAAAGTCAATTTATCAGGATCATTAATCGGATTCGGAATTACTTTATTTTTTTCGTTGATCCTCATACCCAAATGGGGAATTAATGGGGCAGCAATTTCTGTTTGCCTGGCGTATTGTGTTCATTCAATTTATCTGTTTCTCAAATTCAGAACTCATACTAGCTTTAAAATCAATGAATTGTGGCCCTCAACCGAAGATTTTATTCATTTAAAAAAAGGAATTGGCACTTTTTTAGGGAATAGTTTTCGCAACTGATTTAAATCAAATGAGTCATAACTATTTATTAACAATTACCAGCCGGAATTCACATTTTAATGTTAGATTAATTACATTTGCGATATCGAATTGCTTACGATAGCATCTACATTTCGCAATTTATTGAAAATCAAATAATTAACTTATTAGGACAAAAATCATAAACCAAAAAACAAATCAACATGAAAAAACTATTACTCAGTGGTTTGGCTTTG